>JAFVAA010000814.1 GCA_017476305.1 Lachnospiraceae bacterium | reverse complement strand
TCTGGATATGCTCTGGTCCGTGGTGCGGTGCCTGTGCCTCGTGGTCTGGTGGTTTCACCCTCTGGTGTGGGTGGCATTCCGGATGTCTGTGCGGGATAGTGAGCTCGCCTGTGATGAGGGTGTGATTCTCGCCATCGGTGAGGAGGAGAAAAAGGCATATGGCTATATGCTTTTACATAGGTGTGAGGGTTTCGGGACGCCAGGGAACGCAGTACTTCCTACCCTTGCGACGGAAATGATAGGAGGAAAGGGTGAAATGAGGGACAGGATTTTTACACTGACGAAGGGAAAGAAAAACAGTGTTCTGGCAGGGATTTGTGCACTTGCCGTAGCGGTAGCAGCGTGTGGCTGTACGTATGGGAAGGAGGGTGGAAAGGAAAAAGGGAAGACAGCGCAGGAACAGGAAAACGGAATAGCGAAAACGAAAGGAATGAGCGGGAAAAATTCTGCGAGACAGCAGAATCAAAAAGGGTACTACCAGATACATTCCGAGGAGGAGATAAAAAAGGACCAGAAGGAGCAGGTAAGGCTGATTCATCAAAACCGGAACATGTGGCTGATTCACACAGAGCTTGATGACAGGATGATGATAACTGGTCAGGCAGGTCGGGAAGGTGATCTTACCGATCTGGTATATGATAAATATGCGGTTTCGGATATGGATCAGAATGGAAGGTTAGAACTCATTGCTTTCGATAATATCAATGGCTATGCACATTTTTATGAGGTAGAGGAGGACAGAAGCGGATTATCAGAGTGTGAAAGGGCAGGAGATTTTGATGGCGCAGGAAATGTGGGGCTTTTGCAGAATAACGGTGTTTTTGAGGATGGAACACCGGGAAGCTATTTTGATGGGGAGCAGGGGCTGTGGCACTTTAATATTTATACCTATGATCTGTTCAAAAAAGGGGATACGGTCTATCTAAGCGGGGAGGAGACGATCGGCGAAAGTGGGGAAGGTGCGGAGTATTATAAAAATATGATACCGGGATGTGCCTGCTTCTCATGGTTTAAAAAGACATATATGACGAGTGACGGGGACGGCTATTTTGATAAATATTTTACAGAGGAGGAGCTTTTAAAGGAGCTTGAGATTTCTGCGGATGCCTTTCAACTGATGAGAAAAGAGACCGGACCGGATTACAAACAGATCTATACAGAGTTTGCCAGATTCAAAGCACTTTCAGATAGCGACGGCAGAGACCGATGGTATATGGCGATTGCGGATTCCGTACAGCCGGTACTGATCCTGGCAAATGGCGGATATGATAAGTATCCTGATTTAGACAGAAGATACGATGAACTGATGACGGAAGCAGATGTTTATGGATATGACCTGGAGAAAAAGGAAGTGGTTCGCGTCGGGACGATTCGTGGAGAGAATCTGCTCTTTTCTCTCGTGACAGACGGGATTTATCTGGAAATCGAGAGGAGTACGGAGGAGACCTATGAGAGGCTTTTTGTGACGGATGGAAAGGGCATTCTGGAGCGCATGGATGGATGCAGCAGGCTAATGACAACTCCCTATGAGACCGGACATTATTCTAAAATCCGGTTAGACAGAGCGGAGGGGCAGGGAACAGACGGGGAGGTCTCGGAGGTGGTACTGGATCAGATAGAAGTTCCGGATTATCTGGCAAAACCGCTGGAATTTTATCCACCGTATTATATGGAGACCAATATACATGAGTGTGACGAGGTTCATTTTACGGATGTAAACGGGAAGCCGGATTCGGCTCTGGTCTTTAGTAAAAAGAAAATGGGAGATTATACGGTTTATATCACTTCGGATAATGCAAAGAAGGTTACGGATGAGCTTTCACCCCATCATGGACTGTATGAGGGGATTTATCAGATCGAGGTATATCAGGGGGAGGAGTTAAAGGACCTTCGGAAAATTTATATCGGTGGAGAGGATACGCTGTATTTTCCGAAAAAATTTTCGCTGGCTGTGAAGGACTATAATGAGGATGGAAACCCGGATTTCGCACTTGGAAACAGGGCGGGCAGCAATCATTATGCGTATATGTTTTATTCGGTCAGCAAGTGGGGACTTTTAGATTATGTTCTGGATGCAAAGAGCGAGCCTGCTTCTGTTCCGGATTCTTCCGGAAAAGGACCTTCCGGTGTCTTTTCTTCGAAGGATAAGACGATTCTTTATCAGTGGTATGACCAGGAGAAGGGGAAAAATGTAAAGGGGGCGTGTGAGCTTCTGTAGGGAAAATGGATCGAGGAAGATTTCTGTTTCCATATACCGGCTAAAAATGCCATTGCCGTGTGAAGTGTATCGTGCATATAAGTACGGGTATAAGTACTTTTGAGAAATTTTAAAAAAGTACTTGCAATTCCTATCAGAATGTGCTATCATATTCCTTGTCGTCGATGGCGACAAGGAATATGGCTCCATGGTCAAGCGGTTAAGACATCGCCCTTTCACGGCGGTAACACGGGTTCAAATCCCGTTGGAGTCATTTTCGATATGGCGACTTAGCCAAGTGGTAAGGCACGGGACTGCAACTCCCTGATCATCGGTTCAAATCCGGTAGTCGCCTTGAAAAAACTTTAAGAACCCTATGAGCGTTCATAGGGTTTATTTTACTTTACGGGAAACAGAGACATGTCTTTCGTTAAGAATTCTGAACGGAAACATTACTTCCCGAGTGGCATCGTGGCTTATCTGAATGATATTTGAAAACGAAGTGTTACGATAAAAAGAAAAGATGTGCTCACAAAGGAAAGATAAATCTGAAAGCTGTGCGGAGCCATGAAAGAAAGATGAGTGAGAAGAGGGATAGAAAAGATTTGAATGATTTTTTAGAACAGATGGAAGAAAAATTTGGGATTTCCGGACTGGCTCCGGAGCAGTATTCGTCTTTGGGCCTGGCATATATCGTAGATGCCGTATATGATATGATGATCCGCACTCTGGTCTTGGGCCTGGGAAACGGGAGAGTCAGGAATTTTCATAAAATAACCAGCAGTATTGTGAAGGCAGAGGCACAGGCAAAGCTTATCCAGACGATTTTGGCAGAATTATCCGAGGAGGAGCTTGCGGTATATAAGCGTGGCAGAAATACGAAGTCTGCTACGTCTGCTAAAAATGCTTCTATAGTGGATTACCGGACGGCTACGGGCTTAGAGGCACTTTTAGGATATCTTTATTTAAAGCACAGGATGGACCGGGCGATGGAACTGGTAAAGACAGGGCTGGAAGAAACGGGACAGATGCCAAAACATTTATAGGGATTCAGAAGGAAAGGACCGGTGGAACAGGATGGACATGGAGCTGTCGGGAAATGAGATGAGGTTAGAAGGAAGAAATGCGGTGATCGAGGCATTTCGTTCCGGAAAAACGATAGATAAATTGTTTCTTTTAGAGGGGTGTAAGGATGGACCGATTCAAACGGTTTTAAGAGATGCAAAAAAGACAGATACGATCATTACGTTTGTAAAAAAAGAGCGTTTAGACCAGATGTCAGAAACGGGAAAACATCAGGGCGTGATTGCAATTGCGGCAGCGTATAAATATGGTACGATAGAAGAAATGTTAGAGGCGGCAGAAAAGAAGGGAGAGCCTCCATTTCTGATTCTGCTGGACGGAATAGAGGATCCTCATAATTTGGGCTCTATTTTAAGGACAGCAAATCAGGTGGGCGCACATGGCGTGATCATTCCGAAACGCAGGGCAGTCGGTCTGACTGCAGTAGTGGCGAAGGCTTCCGCAGGAGCGATTCACTATACTCCGGTCGCGAAAGTGACAAATTTAGGAAAGACCATAGATTCTTTAAAGGAAAAAGGAATCTGGTTTGTCTGTGGAGATATGGCAGGGGAACCGATGTATCAGACAGATCTGAAAGGACCGATCGGACTTGTGATTGGAAATGAAGGAGACGGCGTGAGCAGGCTTGTGAAAGAGAAGTGTGATATTTTAGCGGGTATCCCGATGTTTGGTGCGATTGATTCTTTAAATGCTGCAGTAGCTATGGGAGTCTTATCCTATGAAATCGTTCGTCAGAGGATTTCAGGAAAGTAGTGAGGGAAATATGCATACAGTATTTCAAAAGATGGATGAAAATGATCTAATACAGAACGCACAGGCTGGTGATGGGGAGGCTGTTTCCTATCTGCTGGAGAAATATAAGGGAAGTGTTCGGGCTTTGTCGAGGCCGCTATTTCTGATGGATGGCGATCAGGATGATCTGATCCAGGAAGGGATGATCGGACTGTTTAAGGCAATACAGAATTACGACAGGGAACGGGGAGCTTCTTTTGAAACCTTTGCAAATGTGTGTATCTCTAAACAGTTATATACAGCGATTGAAAAATCGAACCGAAAGAAAAATATTCCTCTGAATTCGTATATTTCTATTTATTCGGATGAATATTTAAATGGGGAAGGGGATTTGGAGCATGGGTTCCTTTCCGGTGAAATTTTTTCGGTATGGGAAAAAAATCCGGAAGATATCGTGATCAAAAAGGAAAGCAGGGAAAATGTTCTGGAAAGTCTGTATGAAGCATTGAGCAATATGGAAAAAAGGGTATTGGATTTCTTTTTAAAGGGGCTTACTTACCAGGAGATTGCGAAGCGTTTGGATTATCCTCCGAAAACCATAGACAATGCTTTACAGAGAATAAAGATGAAAATGCAGAAAATTCGAAAAAAATAGCTTGCATTCTTTGAGATTCTCATGTATAATATGATTTGTTGATTGCTGCTATGGCTCAGGTGGTAGAGCGTCGCCTTGGTAAGGCGGAGGTCACGGGTTCAAATCCCGTTAGCAGCTTATTGTGCAAGGTTATGGAATGGTAGCCTTGCATTTTTTTAAATTATTCAGAAGGAGGTTTTGTTATGTCAGATATTTTCGAAAAAGTGTCAGATGCGTTCACGACGACGGCGAATGTGATTTCTGATAAGGCAAGAGAGGTTTCGGAGCTTTCTGCTTTGCGGGGAAGGGTGCGCGGCCAGAAAAAGATTGTGGAAGAAGAATATATGGAGATTGGCAGGCAGTATTATGAGGCACATAAGGAGGAGGAAGGAAATTATTATGCTTCCTCTATGGCTAAAATTACAGATGCTTTGAAAGAAATCGAGAGGCTTGAGGAAGATATTAAAAATATAAAAGAAAAGTAGAAAAGAGGTAAAAAAATGCCATTTATTGATTCAAAAGTGAGTGTAGCGATGACACAGGAAAAGAAGGACCGCGTGAAAGAGAGATTAGGAGAAATCATCAGTCTGATTCCGGGAAAGTCGGAAAACTGGCTGATGGTGGGTTTTGAGGACTCTTATGATCTTTATTTTAAAGGAAATAAAGATGGGGAAACCGCCTTTATAGAAGTGAAGGTGTTTGGCGGAGCCTCCCCGGATGTATTTGATAAAATGACAGCTGCAATTTGCCGGATCTTTCATGAGGAATTGGGAATTCCGGAAAACAGGATCTATGTGAAATATGAGGAAGTAGAAAATTGGGGCTGGAATGGAGCGAATTTTTAGTACAGCGTGTACTAGTAACGATTCATAATGCGAAACGTAAAGAATTCCTTTATGGAGGATGACCGGATGAAGAAAAAAGTACTGGTTTGCTTCTTGAGCGTCCTTTGTCTGTTTATGTTACCGGGAGTTTATATACCGGCGAAGGCGGAAGTGATCCATGAGATTGATTTGGAGGAATATATTTTAAAAGAGATGTCAGAGGCTCATGTCATGAGCATGGCAATCTCTATTGTAAGTCCTGAAAGAGAGGTGTACTGTGCGAGCTATGGCTCTGAGACACAAACAGACAGGGACTATGTTTTAGGCGAATTGACACAGTCTTTTACGGCAGCTGCAATCATGCACCTTTCTGAGGATTCTGAAATTTCACTTGATGATACGGTGGGACATTATCTGGCAGATGAAAAGTATCAGGCTGTCAGGGATGTGAAGATCAGTGAGCTTTTAAATCAGACCAGTGGAATTTCCCTTTATGAGACGATGTCTGAAATTACGAGAAGTGGAACGAGGGGACAGTTTGAGGCTGCTCCGGTCAACTATAACATTTTAGGAGAGATTATTGAACATATCAGTGGTGTTCCCTATGAGGAGTATGTTGCGGATAATATTTTAGATCCTCTGGAAATGGAGTCTACACATTCCCTTCGAAATAATGCAGAGTTTTCGGATGAGATGGTTCCGGGATTTCGTTATTATTTTGGATTTCCGTTTGAAACGGATAATGATTATGACGAAAGTGATGATTGGATGCAGGTCTCCTCTTCCCTTATGGTGTCTGACGTAAAGGATATGGGAAAATATCTTCAGATGTATCTTCAAAATGGCGGGGAGATTCTATCGGATGATCGAATTGCTTTGATGCTGGACGGGAAAACAGGTGTTGCTTCGGATGCCAGGGGAATTGTCCCTCTTTTCGATGGCGCGACATCGTATGGGATGGGGTGGTTGTCTGTCAAAGTGGATGGAAAGCAGGTCTGCTACTATACCGGAAAGAGTAAAAATTCTACGGCAGGAATGTTTCTTTTGCCGGAACAGAAGCTGGGAATTGCGATTTTATTTAATTCGGCTGATTATAGCGGGCAAAGGCTTCTGGAAAAACTGGAGAAAGGAATTATCTCCATAGAATTGGAAAGTACGGCAGAGGAGTTTCAAACGGAAAATTATTTCCAGCATAATATTTTGGCAGATATAGGAATCGTGCTTTTGGTGCTGGCTGCATGGATGCCGATTTTCCTGATTTCTGTATGGGGGGCGGGACGAAGAAGGAAATTGTTTCGTGTTTTCGGAATTTTCTTTGATATTTGTATCCATTTGATATTGCCTACGGTTTTGCTGTACCAGGTACAGGAAAGGATTCCGTTCCTTTTTCTGTATCGGCTGTATCCGGATAATTTCTTTGTAGTCATGGCGATTGCGGGAGGTTTATATCTGGGGGCTGTGATAAAAATTATTGCAATGATCGTTTTTGCTATCCTGGGACCAAAGCCTGAGGAAGAAGCGGAAAGTGCATCATCTTCTGCTGATAGTGGGGAAACGGAAAAAGCCGGGGAGACGATAGCGGAACAGGCTTCCGGAAAGGAAAATACCCCGGAAAGCAGGGAAACATCTGAAACGAAAAAGGAAGAAAAGGAGACCGGGGAAGAGAAAGAGGATAAAAAGAGCAGAGCGCAAAAAGAGGGAACGAAAGAGCCGCAGGAGGATTTAGAAACAAAGGAAACGATTGTGAGACGACCTTCCGTGAAAGAGGTGAAGCCGTTAGAGGATTCCGTGAAAGAGGTGGAGCTTAAAATCCCTCCTGTAAAGCGGGAAAAGGATATGAGATCTTCTGTAAGGACGGCAGAG
>JAFVAA010000079.1 GCA_017476305.1 Lachnospiraceae bacterium | reverse complement strand
TTAGAGTGGTGCAATACCCTCTATGAGCCGGATGCATACTACAATATCCCTGGACCAAAGGGGCAGGTCAGGCTGACACTGCAGCAGTATAAGGATGCGATGGGGAAACTCTTTGAGCACTTCACGATGGATCTGGGGAATTTTGAGAACATGATCATCAAGGACGACTGGTGTGCAATCCGCTATACCGTGAAAATCAAGAACTTAGATACCGGAGAAGAAATCTTACAGAATACGATGGAGTTTGTAAAGTTCAAGGACAATCCAGAGCCTGCAGGCGTGCGTGTAGTAGAAGGATGGGCACTTTCTGATATTTCACTGGCAGCACAGTAGGAAGGGCAGAATGATTTTGAAAATCGGATACATAAAAGAGGCATCACTTTCGGTGCCTTTTTTATGTACCTTTTTTGCAAATCGCCTAATTTGTTTTATAAAAATCTAATTTCTGATATTACTTTTCTGACGAAGACATTATAATAAATACAATAGAACAGAATATTAGGCAAGGTGAGCCTGTTACAAGCGCAGGGGCGGGGAAACATATATATATGAAAAAAAGATGATGTAGGAACTGTATGAGTATTAAGATAGAAATGGAGGAGAGCAGATGAAAGCGATACATCTTCGGACAGATTACTTAAAAGAACCTTTGGGGCTTTCCTGCCGCATGCCGGAGTTTTTCTGGCATGCGGAGGGCGGGAGAAAGCAGACGGCATATCAGATTACCGTTTACAGGGAAGGAGAACAGGTCTGGGACAGTGGTAAAGTTGCATCGGAGGGGGTGTTGCTGTTCGATTTAGAAATTTTTTGATGTAACTATTGACATTACAACAGATTTAACGTAAAATGGTGGAAAGTGAAACGAAGACAATGGAATGGAGAGGTAGTTGAAAATGCAGATATCGAGCAGATTTACCGTTGCCCTGCATATTTTTTGCTGTGTAGATACGTTTGGGGACGAGTACAAGGTCACTAGCGATTTTTTGGCATCCAGCATAAATACAAATCCTGTCATCATACGGAGAATCTTAGGACAGCTTAAGAGCGCAGGGCTTATTGAGGTAGCAAGAGGGACGGGTGGCATAACACCTACCAGACCATTATCAGAGATTTCTTTCTATGACGTGTATAAAGCCGTGGATTCGATAGAGGACGATGAGTTATTCCGTTTTCACGAGAATCCGAATCCGGAATGTCCGGTAGGACGGAATATCCATAAGCTTTTGAATGACAAGTTGGATGCGATTCAAAAGGCAATGGAAGATGAAATGCGGAATTACACGATAGAAGATCTCCATGAAGAGATGGAAAAACTTTTGGCAAATGAAGCGTAAGGTTTGTCCTGTAGGAGCTGTTGAAAGAAGGTGAGATTATGAAGGAGAATTCTATGCAGGAACAGAGGCTGGACTTCCTCGTAGAAGAGTTCAAGGCTGATTCTGATGAATATAGTGATTTACAGACTCCAAATGATATGGAAGGAAAAAGACGTGTTCTTCGTTCGCTGATGAACATCCGTATGCCTAAGAAGATAGCGGACGATGTACTGGCAGTGCAGGATGAGTATCTGAAAGAAAGAGCAGCGGATAAGGGAATTGTAGAATTATCAGATATCCCGGTTATTCGCGATGGGATTTCCATATGGCAGGGAGATATCACAAGGCTTGCCGTGGATGCGATTGTCAATGCGGCTAATTCACAGATGCTTGGATGCTTCGTTCCGATGCACACATGCATTGACAACTGTATCCATACATTCGCAGGAATTCAGCTTCGGGAAGAGTGCAGCAGGCAGATGAATCAGCTCAGAATCAAATATGGCAGGGATTACGAACAGCCTACGGCGGTTCCAATGTTGACAGATGCTTATAATCTCCCGGCGAAGAAGGTGATCCATATCGTAGGTCCGATTGTTCAGTATAAGTTGACGCTGGAGCTTGAAAAGGATCTGGCGGACTGCTATCGGAATACCCTTGCTATGTGTCTGGAAAATGGACTTAAGAGCGTTGCCTTCTGCTGCATCTCAACGGGTGTATTCCATTTCCCGAATAAGAGAGCGGCTGAAATCGCAGTAGAAAATGAGCAGGGATGGCTGCAAGAGCATCATGGTGAGATGGAAAGCGTGATTTTTAATGTTTTCAAAGATGAAGATAAGAGCATCTACGAAAAACTCTTATCGTGAGATGCCGAACGAAGATGTTTAGCGCAGATCGGAACGGAGGTGTAGACATGAGTGCGGTGAGATACTTTAGCAGAAATATGTCTTATGGCAAGGGGACAAGGGAAGAGCAGCTTGCCAGACTGAAAAAAGAGTTTGAAACTGCTGATGCCATTGTGATCGGTGCCGGAGCAGGACTTTCCACTTCTGCCGGGTTCACATACAGCGGAGAACGATTTGACAAGTATTTTTTTGATTTTGCAAAGCGGTTCGGAATCAGAGATATGTACTCCGGCGGCTTTTATCCGTTTCCGGATGATGAGACACGCTGGGCATGGTGGGCAAGGCATATCTACTACAACAGGTATATTGATGCTCCAAAGCCAGTGTATCAGGAACTGTATGAACGGGTGAAGGATAAGGATTATTTCGTCATCACCACCAATGTGGATCACATGTTCCAGAAAGCCGGGTTCGATAAGAAGCGCCTGTTTTATACTCAGGGTGATTATGGTCTGTTTCAGAGCCTGGATGGACGTATTCAGAAGACCTATGATAATGCGGAATGGGTAATGAAGGCAATGGAGGCGATGGGATTTGTCAGAGATGAACAGGGCGTATTCCGGGTGCCGGATGATAAGGATATTTCCATGAGGATTCCGACAGAACTGATCCCAAAGTACCCGGATGATGGTTCGGATGTAACGATGAATCTTCGCACAGATGATTCTTTTGTGGAAGATGAAGGATGGCACAGGGCTTCGGCGGCCTATTCAGATTTTCTGAGAAGACATGAGGATCTTCATGTACTGTACCTGGAATTGGGCGTTGGAGCCAATACCCCCGTAATCATCAAATATCCTTTTTGGCAGATGACAATGGCAAATGATAAGGCAGTGTATGCTTGTCTGAATTATGGAGAAGCATTCTGCCCGGGAGAGATTGAGGAAAGAAGCATCTGCATTGATGGGGATATTGGGGAAACGCTGGAAAAGCTGTAATTAAATAACGAATTGTTACCCAGCCTGCGGACATTGGGAAAAATCCTGGCAAAATCTATTGACATAAAATGGAAACAGATTTAGAGTTACCATAACAATTTCCTTCAAAGTATGGTATACTATAGATACTAGAAAAATCAATGATTGAAGGGACTTTTATTACGGCAGCTTTCTCCTAAAATGGGAAGGCTGTCTTTTTTTTGTGGCGAATGGCAGAAATGAAATATTAAAAAAAGTCAATTGTATTTGATTGATTTGGTCATAGTAATCTGGACTTGTGCTGGTATATAATAAAATTGGCAAAAGAAAAGCAGGGAAATGTTATACTCGCTAACGGAAAAAGCTGCCGTAAGCGAGTATAAGGATATCAAAGCTTTGGACATTTACTGTGTGGATTCTGCCGAAAAAAGATAAACTTAGCCAGGCATCGGGTGAGACTGCAGCATACTTTCGTTTACGACTGAGCTTTGCCGGGTGCCTATTCTTTTCAGACTATTCGTTAGCGTATGAATTTTGTAAGAGGATAAGGAAATGGATATGTATGGAGGTGACAGGATGGAGCGTAAAAAGGTAAAAATGTACCAATCACTGCCGGTTCAGATTTGTGTGGTCAATCTGCTGATTTTGGCATCATTTAGTATCATCATGGATCTTGTGATGGAAAGATTTCACTCTGCAGTAGACTTATCAAAAGGGATGATTGCCTACACACATTCACTGATGTTAGAAGAATCTGAACTGAAAACAGAGATTTATGACTATCAGTGGGAACTTGCCAGTTATGGCTATGAGACAGAGGCATCGGAAAGGAAGGTCATCCGGGAAAACATGGCAGGTCAGGCAGAGGAAATCGGAACGAGGATCAGTGAGATCATCGAAAGTTTGGAACAGTACGGAAATGCAGATTCGGTGAGCATTATGGAGGAGTTCCGGGCGGGGATGGAACAGTTCCAGTCTCTGGCAGAAACGGTCGTAGATGATTTTGACACCGGACGGGAGGAAGAGGCGGTAGCTTTGCTTTCCGGAGATTTTTCCCAGGCATTTTTACTGTTTAAAGACGGCTTTGTACGGCTGGAAGCATCTATGGATGGAATCATTGACGGCTGTGACAACTGGATGCGGGAAAAGATGACAGATGGCATGATTTTTTCTATCGTAGGTTCCGTTGTGGTGATT
>JAFVAA010000813.1 GCA_017476305.1 Lachnospiraceae bacterium | reverse complement strand
GGTGGATTTTTATCAGGAAAATAATGTGCATTATTTACGCTATACAGAAATTGCAGGAAGAGGTGGATTATGGGAGTTTTTTCAGGTATGGATATCAGTTCCTCCGGTATGACGGCTCAGAGGACGAGACTTGATATTATTGCGGAGAACATAGCAAATGTAAATACGACGAGAGATGCGGATGGAAACGTATATAATCGAAAATCTGTCATTTTTGAAGAAAAGGATTATCCTTCCTTTCATGAAACGCTTTTAGGTACAGCGGGACATGTTGGCAAGGGCGTTAAGATCACGCATATTATCGAAGATAAAGAAACGGAAGGAAGACTGGTATATGATCCGACGCATCCGGATGCGAACGAGGATGGGTATGTCATGTATCCGAATGTGAATACGGTTACGGAAATGACGGATATGATTGATGCCAGCCGGTCCTATGAAGCGAACGTAACTGCTTTTAATGCGTCAAAAGCGATGCAGCTAAAGGCTTTGGAGATTGGAAAATAGTGCATTTGATTTATTTTTTGTTTTCCTTTATAATGAAGCAGAGGGACTTCGGGCTTATTTGGAAAGCGGCTTTTCCGGCCGGGCAGTCTGCCCGGGAAAGCGGTTTGTTTGGACGGGCAGTTAATTTGGACGGGCAGTTAATTTAGACGGGCAGTTTACTTAGGTAAGCAGATAAAATACATAAATAAAAGTGGAGGCAGCTATGGCTATTTCAGATATTTCGCAAATCAATTTTGATGCGGCATTTCAACCGCCAACGATTACTTCAGAACTTGTAAATCATTCCGACACCATGCTCATCAGTGCAGATGATGAGAAAAAAAGTGCATTTGACAGTGTATTTGATTCAGCGGTAAACCTGATTAATCAGACGAATGCATATAGCAATGCGGCAGAGGTAGAGGAATTGAAGTTTGAGATGGGAGAAACAGATAGTATCCATGATCTTCAGATCGCCCAGCAAAAAGCCAATATTGCTTTGCAGTATACAGTTGCGGTACGTGATGGTCTGGTTTCAGCTTTTAAAGATCTTATGAATATGCAATTCTAGGAATGATTTTATAAAAAGAACAATCGTTAGGGGAGTATTATGCTATGCAAGAAAGAATGAAAGAAATTCCTACAAAACTTGTGGAGTTCTGGAAAAAATATTCCAGCAGGCAAAAAACAATCATTATAGCTGTAATCTGTGTTGTTTTACTTGCAATTGGACTTACTGCGTATTTTGTGTCCAGACCGACCTGGGTGCAGTTTCAGAGATATAGCAATATAGATGATGCAAATGCCATGGTAGGAGCGCTCAGTGGAGAGGGCATTGCCTATGATACCTCAAGCGACGGGCTTACTTTGTATGTGCATAAGGGGGATATGTCAAGAGCCCTCTATGCCATGAGTGACAATGGCCTGTCGGAAAAAGGGTTCACATGGGATCAGGCATTTGATAATTCTATGTCTACTACGGAAAATGAAAAAAGCCAGAAAAGGATCCTGGCTTTACAGAGTCAGATCGAGAAAAGCTTAAATGGGTATTCCTTTGTGGATGATTCCAATGTCTTTATCAGTGTTCCGGAAAGTACATACAGCGTGCTCGATGAAGCAGACGATACTTCGGTTACGGCAAAGCTCGTAGTGAACAAAGCAAAAAAAGACGACCTGAGCAGTGAAACGGCTGTGGCGCTGGCGAACTGGCTGGCACACAGTGTTGGGACGGATGCAAAGCATGTTATTATCAATGATTCGGATGGAAACTGCCTGTATAACGGTGCGACTGCAGATTCCCTGGGAGGGAATTTTGCCGGTGGTACATCGGAGTTTGAGGACAGGCTGAAAAAGCAGATGGCGGAAAATGTGACGAATCTGCTGATCAAGAGCGGATATGATGAAATTCAGGTGGGAACCGGCGGGATTCGCCTGAATAGTGAAAAGGTGGAAAGACTTTCGAAGACCTATTCCGTAGCAGAAGGACGTGAATACGGTTATCCTACGAATTTCTATACTTATAAATCAGAGGGCGGAAGCGGTTCCGGCGGAGAGCCTGGAACAGCATCGAACGATGATGATACCGATTATGTATTCCGGACGGAGAACAGCAGCAGAAAGCTTGAGATTGAAAAGCTGGAGGATCTCCTGACGGATGAAACGATTGAAAACATCAAACAGGAAACTCCTACGGTACAGTATGATGAGTCCTCTTTAGGAATTGTGGCACTTCGTTACCGGATTTATGATGAAGCGCAGTTAGAGGCAGATGGTACCCTGGGGGATCAGACGTTTGAGGAGTTCATCGCAGCAAATAACGAGCGACAGGAAATTGAGCTGACGGATAACCAGATCAATCTGATCGCGCAGGCAACAGGCGTGGATGCGACAAGGATTGCTTCTGTGGCATATGAAGTGCCGAAGTTTGTGGAGAAGGTAGACACCGGCAGGACGTTGGCAGACTATCTGATGATTATTTTGGCTGTCCTGATCGTTGCGCTCCTTATCTTCGTAGTGATTCGCGGCACAGCACCGGTCAAGGTGGAGGAAGAGGAGCCGGAGCTTTCTGTGGAATCGCTCCTTGCTACGACGAAAGAAAATCAGTCCCTGGAGGATATTGAATTTAGCGATAAATCTGAGACCAGAAGGATGATTGAGAAGTTTGTGGATGAAAATCCGGAGGCTGTAGCACAGCTCCTCAGAAACTGGCTGAATGACGATTTGGGAGAGTAGACCGCCTTTGAAATGGAAACGGAGGTCAGTTAGATCATAAAGAAAGGAAAGGGATGTTATGGCAGCAAAGGTAGAGGATATCAGTGGTGTACAGAAGGCAGCGATTCTTTTGATTACACTTGGACCTGAAAAGTCTTCCAATGTGTTCAAGCATTTAAAGGAAGATGAAATCGAGCAGCTTACCTTGGAGATTGCGAATACACACAGTGTATCTCCGGCGATGAAGGATGCTGTTTTAGATGAGTTTTATGAAGTTTGTCTGGCACAGCAGTATATTGCAGAGGGTGGTATTACCTATGCAAAGGATCTCTTGGAAAAGTCTCTTGGTTCAGAGCGTGCAAAGGATGTGATTGGAAAACTGACAGCTTCCTTACAGGTGCGTCCGTTCGAGTTCGTTAGAAAGACAGATGCGAGTCAGCTTTTGAACTTCATCCAGGACGAGCATCCTCAGACGATCGCACTCATTTTATCCTATCTGTCAGCAAGTCAGGCTTCCCTGATCATTTCCGGTCTGACACCGGACAAGCAGACAGATGTAGCGAAGAGAATTGCACAGATGGACAGAACATCTCCGGATGTAATAAAGGAAGTGGAAAAGGTTTTGGAACAGAAGCTGGCATCTTTGGTAAATCAGGATTACACCGTGGTCGGTGGTGTGGATTCTATCGTAGATATTTTAAATACCGTAGACCGTGGAACGGAAAAGCATATCATGGAGAGCTTGGAGATCGAGGATCCGGAGCTTGCAGACGAGATCAGAAAGAAGATGTTCGTATTCGAGGATATCTTGTCGCTTGATGACCGTTCCGTACAGCGTGTGCTTCGTGATGTAGATAATAACGAGCTTGCAGTGGCGTTAAAGGGAGCGAATGAAGAGGTACAGAACCTTATCTTTAGTAACCTTTCTTCACGTCTGGCTACGATGATCAAGGAAGATATGGACTTCATGGGACCGGTTCGTATGAAGGACGTAGAGGAAGCACAGCAGAAGATTGTTAATATCATACGTAAGCTGGAGGATTCTGCCGAGATCATTATTTCCAGAGGCGGAGGTGACGAGATCGTTGTCTAATTTGATAAAAGCTGTCTACTTCAATGTGGATCCGTCAAAGGTCCGGAAAATTGATTCTGACGAAATGGTAGAGGAGTTTATTCCGAATATATATGATCAGCCTGAAGAACCGGATTCCTCCGGTTTTCAGCCTTTTGATATGAGTTTGATAGAGCATATAGATGGCGAGGTTTCGGAGGGGCTTCCTGCTGTTTCTGCAGAAGAAGTTCCGGAGGAGGATTATGCTGCATTTTCGGAGAGGATGCAGGAAGAGCGCGAAGAGATTTTAGCACAGGCGCGAGAGGAAGCAGAGCAGATGGTTACCCAGGCGCGTGCGCAGGCAGAGGAAATCAAGGAAGATGCCAGAATGAAGGGCTTTGTCCAGGGAACGGAGGAGGCCAGAGCGCAGGTGCAGACAGAGTATGATCAGTTACGTGCAGAGCTTCAGGAGGATTATGAGAAAAGATTTTCGGATTTAGAGGAAGAAAAGAAAAATTTAGAGCCTGTTTTTGCGGATTTAGTGGTATCTCTGGTTCGTAAATTGACAGGGATCGTCTGTGAGGATAAAAAGGAAGTAATCTTATATTTGATTGGAAATGCAATCAGGAATGCGGGAAAGACATCTTCCATCGTACTGCGTGTATCCAGAAGGGATATTGCGCTTGTATCAGCGAAGAAGAATACATTAAAAATGATAGCAAAGGATGTTACGTCCTTTGATGTGTTCGAGGATGAAAGCCTGACAGAAAATCAGTGTATCATCGAAACGGATAATAAGATTATCGACTGCAGTTTAGATTCCGAATTACAGAATTTAGAAGAACAGATCAAGCTGTTAGCATATTAGTGCATAGGAACGTATCAAAATGCGTCTTTATGCGTTTGGCACAGAAAAACATATTTTTCCGTATCGCTGTCCGGCTTAGGCTTCGGTGTATGGAAAAAGTGACGGGAGAGGTCTTATGGCTGATATTGATATTTCAAAATATAATATGCTTCTGGAACAGTCCTACGAGAAACGTCTGGGAAAGGTGGCGAAGGTCGTAGGACTTACTGTAGAGTCTATCGGACCGGACGCTAAGATGAATGATTTGTGCCACATCATTGTGAAAGGCAGCAATCATGTCGTAGGTGCAGAGGTAGTTGGTTTCCGGGATGACAGGATCCTTTTGATGCCATATGACCATACAGAAGGTGTGGGCCTTGGCAGTCGTGTAGAAAATACGCATGCTCCTCTACAGGTGAAGGTGGGAGATGAGCTTTTGGGGAAGGCTTTAGATGGCTTAGGCAGACCGATCGACGGCTCTAAAATACAGTGGGCCTCTGGAGCAGAAAAGTATTCGGTAGAAGCAGAGCCGCCGGATCCTTTGAAAAGAAAGATCATAGATGAGGTGCTGCCGTTAGGCGTGAAAGCGGTAGATGGGACCATTACCATAGGAAAAGGGCAGAGAATTGGTATTTTTGCCGGTTCCGGTGTAGGAAAAAGTACGCTTCTTGGTATGTTTGCCAGAAATACAAAAGCCGATATCAATGTGATTGAACTGAATGGAGAGCGAGGAAGAGAAGGTCGTGAGT
>JAFVAA010000812.1 GCA_017476305.1 Lachnospiraceae bacterium | reverse complement strand
TGCGTGGGTTTCTATTCCGACCTCCATGCTTTTAGCGACCGGTATGCTTTCGAATATGGGAGCAGAGCTTTATGAGGCGGCAAGCATCGATGGAGCTTCGAAGTGGCAGCAGTTCATAAGGCTCACGCTTCCCTTTGTGATTTTTTCTACCACGCCGACTCTGATCACGAGCTTTGTCGGGAACTTTAATAACTTTGGGGTGTTCTATTTTTTAAGGGGAGGTATTTATCTCGACAAATATTTCCTGGCAAGTGATACGGATCTTTTGATCAATTGGCTGTATAATCTGTCGATTGATAATAACTATTACGGGATTGGAGCAGCGGTCAGTTTAGTCATATTTGTGATCACGTCTGTTTTTTCGCTGACCACTTATGTGAATTCCAGTGCCTATAAAAAGGAGGATACCTATCGATGAGAAAGAGAAAAAATATTCATGTGAAGTCCCTCATGGAAGTAGTTTTAACATATAGTGCTCTGATTCTGGTGAGCGGTATCTTCTTTTTTCCGGTGCTGTGGCTGATTTTGGCATCTTTTTCAAAATCCGGTTCCATTTATGATTTCAAAGGGTTTTTTCCTTCATCCTATAGTGCGCGGACTTATAGACAGCTTTTTACGGACATAGAGATGTATAACTATCCGGTGTGGCTGAAGAATACACTTTTTGTTTCGGCTTTTTCCTGTGTGCTGGGGACAATTTTAGTGATACTGACTGCATATACCATGAGCAGATTCCGGTTCTGGATGAGAAAACCGCTTATGAAGGCGACACTGGTGCTTAGCATGTTTCCGGGATTTATGACGATGACGGCTGTGTATCTGATTATGGTTAATTTCGGTCTGATCAATAATTTGTGGAGCCTGGTCCTGATTTATGCAGCGGGGGCACCGATGAGCTATCTGGTTCAGAAAGGATATTTCGATACGATCAATCATTCGATTTATGAGGCGGCAAGGATTGATGGCGCGACAAATCCGGTCATCTTTATAAAGATGACTCTGCCGCTTTCGAAGCCGATTTTAGTGTATACGGCTCTGACCTCTTTTGCATGGCCGTGGAGTGATTTTATCCTGCCAAATCTCCTGCTGAAAAACCGGGATCTCTGGACGGTGGCAGTAGGGCTTACGCATATGGGGGAAACGGAGTTTGCGAGATTTGCAGCGGGTGCGATTTTCATTGCAGTGCCCATTGTAATTTTATATTTTGCGCTTTCTAAATTTTTAGTGGCAGGGGTTTCGGATGGAGCGGTAAAAGGATAGATGGCTGCCATATCATAATTTATATATGCTGTTTTATCGGGAAAGTCCGTGATGCAGATGGAGTGGAATCTGTGTCATGGACTTTCTATTTGGTGCTGCAACAGGAACACATTTGTATGGGCTGTGACGCTCTTTCGATAAATTCTCATTTTTGGGAGAAAAATAGGTGGTTTTGTTTGGAAATATGTGGTATAGTTTTAGATAAGATAATAAAGTATGGCACGAAGGAATAAAATCTGTATTCTGTATTTAAAAGGTGAAAAGGAAAGCGAGGAGACGATATGTTTGGAATTTATTTTGGAAAGTATTTAGTGGATGAGAAAATTATTACTCCTGTACAGTATGATAAGCTCATCGAGCGGACGAAAAACAGCAAGGTACAGATGGGACTTTTAGCTGTGGAAATGGGACTTATGGATGAGGATCAGACAGAAGAGGTCAATCAGATCCAGCAGACCGAGGATAAAAGATTTGGTGATATTGCGATTGAGCGCGGATATCTGACGGAGGACGATGTGACGGATATTTTGGAGAGACAGGGCGATCCGTATCTTTTATTTATCCAGGCGTTGGTCGAGGAGGATATTTTGACGATAGAGGAAATTCGTGAGGAGCTGATTGTATATCGAAAGACAAAGGAATTGACATTAAGTGATTTAGAAGCTCTGAAAACAGGTGATGTGGACCGTATTACTCCTGTTTTTATCAAAAACATGGATATGCCGGATGCGTTTAGAAATTATGTCATGCTTACATCGAGAAATATCGTTCGTTTCGTGGATCGGTTTTTCCGAATGGAAAGAATTGAGAAAATTGATGAAATAACGGTTCCAAATCTGGCACTGCAGCGTATTTCAGAGGGCTACCCCTGCTACACTGCTTTTGCAGGAACGGATGCCAGCATCAGTGCCCTGGCACATGGATTTGCGAGAACGGCATTTAAGGTAGATGATGAAATCACCTGCACTCTGGATGCGACAAAAGAATTTTTAAACTGTAATAATGGTCTGTTTTTAACGGATTTAAGTAAGTCGCAGAACAGGATCAATGTGGAGTATCCGATTACGAGGGATACACAGGTGACGATTTCTGCGAATGATATGTACCGGATTCCGTACTATGTATCCGGGATGGAGTTGGATCTGATCCTTTGCAAAAATGCCGGATTTAGAATGGAGGATGCATAAAGAGGGTTTTTGTTCACGGTGAAATGCGCAGCACATTCTGGTGTGCTGCGCATTTTAAGCTTTTTCTTTTTTATAAATGCCATGTGCGTAAATCAGGATCACGGTTGTAGCTGCAGTCAGATAGAGAAGGGACAGTACGGTGGAGAGAAGGGAATTTGGGAGTATCGCTGCGGTCAGAATGGTGAGAATGCCTGTCAGAATCAGGGCGATTCCACCAAAGCGATTGCTTTTCTGCCATGTGGTGTCATTATACATGCTCCAGGAAATCCGGACACCGATGATGCTGTTCGTCCTGGTTTTTGGCATAAAGTTACCAAGGATGATAAAAAGGAGTCCCATGAGGATGCAGCTGATTTTCCCGATATCTACGGAGGCTTTTTCTGCATGGGCGGCTGCCTCCTGATATGCCCCATATAAAATAAAGCACTGCATGATTCCAAACATGACGGACATAGCGATGGAGGCGATGGTAAGGATTTTTACATTTGACCG
>JAFVAA010000811.1 GCA_017476305.1 Lachnospiraceae bacterium | reverse complement strand
GCTATTCCCTGGCATGGTTCCTGGACAATATGGGTGGCTCCTTTACACAGGAAGCCAAAGAAAAGGGATGCAGTGTTTATGACCTGATCAATAAAGAAGTGACAGAGACTCCGATCGGGGCAAACCGCCTGATCTATCTGCCTTATTTAAACGGAGAACGTACTCCGCATCTGGACGCAAATTGCCGTGGTGTCTTTTTCGGTCTTTCCAGTATGCATACCAGGTCGGATCTGGCACGTGCAGTCATGGAGGGAATCTGCTATTCCCTCACCGACTGCAAAGATATCCTTACTGAAATGGGCGTAAGCATTTCCGATATGATGGCTTGCGGAGGCGGCGCCAAAAACGCAGTGCAGCGTCAGATGATGGCAGATATGTTTCACTGCGAAGTAAATACCGTAACCGCTACCGAAGGACCGGCGCTCGGTGTGGCTATCCTGGCTTCTGTAGGTGCAGGTCTTTATGACAGTGTTGAAGAAGCCTGCAGGAAGCTGATCCACAAAGATCCTGAGAAAAAATGTGAACCGATACCGGAAAACATCAAAGAATATGACAAGTACCATCAGGTATATAAAAAGCTGTATCCTGCTTTAAAGGAACAGTATGACGCATTGGCAGAGCTTTAAAGGAACCGTATAACGCTTTGGCAGAGCTTTAAAGGAAAGCCGGATGACACATTACCAAACATGTATCATCCGGCTTTTATCATGCTTATCATTATTTATACCACTTCCACAGCCATTTTGCCTGTGCCGTATAGTCACTGCTCTTCCACCCGCCTGTTTTCTGGCAGGAGGATTTTAAAAGAGAGCTTGTTTCCGCTTTATTCGACAGATTCCAGCAGACACGTCCCGCTTTATATTTATTTAAAAGCTTCATCCATTTGTTTCCCTCTGACTTACTGAGATTCCCATTTCCGCTGGCATCGGAAATCCCAAACTCCGTCACCAGCACAGGAAGTCCTTTTTTTATCGCCAGCTCGTATTTATCCCTTAAATACTGTCCGTGTGTCGCCGCATAAAAGTGAAGGGCATAGACCAGATTACTTCCCTTTAGCGGGCTTGCTGCTGCCGTATCGACATCCTGGCTCCAGGTAGGCGTTCCCACGATAATGACTGCCTTTTTATTCACACTGCGAATGGTTTTTATCACAGCGTTTGCATATTTTTTAATACTGCTCCAGTCTCCGGCTCCATTTGGCTCATTACAGATTTCAAAAAATACATTCTTTTTTCCATTGTACTTTTTTGCCATGGTCTTAAAAAACTTTTTCGCCTCAGCCTTATGTGTCAAAGGATTTCCATCGGATAAAATATGCCAGTCTATAATCACATACATCCCAAGCTCGGAAGCTGCCTTTACGCCCTTACTAATAAGAGATTTCAATTTCTTCTGATTTTCTGTACCGCTATTGCAGTATCCGTTATATTCCTCGGTATACATTGCCAGACGAATGGTATTTACCCCCTTCTTTTTCAAGGTCTGGAATGCTTTTTTATTCGCATACTGCGGAAACCAGGAAAGCCCGTGTGTCGAAACACCTTTGATCACAAAAGCTTTTCCCTTTTCATTGACGATCTGCGTCCCCTTTACCGAAAGCTGCCCGTTTGCAGATACCGCCGATGCTCCGGAATACCGCTTCGGTATGAATACAGCTGCCAGGACACAAACTGCCAAAAAGAATTCTGCCAAAATTCCCCTGAATCTTTTCATCCTTTCTCCATCTCCTTTTTTCTTTCATGACACCTCTGCCATCCGGAATTTTATCTATTCCACACTCCGCAGATTTTTCAGTGAAACATCCAAAATCGGTGCAGAGTGCGTAAGTGCCCCACTTGAGACAAAATCCACCCCTAAATCCAGAATATCCGGAATCGTTTCTCTCGTCACATTTCCTGAACATTCCGTAAGCGCTCTGCCATCAATCAGACGAATCGCTTCCTTCATCTCATCATGTG
Source organism: Lachnospiraceae bacterium (assembly GCA_017476305.1). Classification (GTDB taxonomy): domain Bacteria; phylum Bacillota; class Clostridia; order Lachnospirales; family Lachnospiraceae; genus Butyribacter. The sequence goes on along the minus strand of JAFVAA010000811.1, from coordinate 5,483 downwards.
ACATATTATCAAGCATAATGATATCCGCACCGGCTTCCACCGCTTCCTTCACCATCTCCAGATTTTCCACCTCTACTTCAATCTTATTCACAAAAGAACAATAATCCCTCGCCATCTGCACTGCCTTCGTAATGCTTCCGGCTGCCCCGATGTGATTATCCTTCAGCATCACCGCATCCGACAGATTGTATCTGTGATTCGTCGCTCCACCCGTCTTGACCGCATATTTTCAAAAATACGCATATTCGGCGTCGTTTTTCTCGTATCCAAAAGCGTAGTCTTACTGCCTTCCAAAAGCTTCACGATACTATTTGTATAGGTAGCAATTCCACTCATTCTCTGCAGGTAATTCAGAGCAGTACGCTCCCCTGAAAGAAGTGCCCGGATATCCCCGGTCACGACTGCCATGAGCTGCCCTTTCTCCACTGCCTCGCCATCCTTCACCTTCATATCGAAAGAAACCGTGTCATCTAAAAGCTCAAACACCCTCTGAAACACGAACAGTCCTGCCACAATCCCGTCCTGCTTGCAGATGAGCTCTACCTGTCCCTTTCTGTATTCCGGCATGACTGCATTCGTCGAAATATCCTCACTTGTAATATCCTCCTCTAAAGCCTGCCTAAGCAGCTTATCCACATTTAACTTTAATGTAATCGGATTATTCATAACTACCTCCCTGGTTCCTTTCCGGAACATTCCTGCCTCTCATTTTTCTCAGCATCATGCCCCTTCTTTGCTTCCTCGATTTCCTCTAAAAGGATTTCCTGATACATCAGCAGCAATTTTTTCACATCCCGGTACTGCTCCAAATCCACAGATACCGTTTCCGTATCTCCATGTACAGCAGAAAGCTCCTTAGAAATTTCCTTTGCCGCTCTTCCGGCAAACACCATAGATTCTAAAAGTGAATTGCTCGCCAGACGGTTCTTTCCATGCACTCCGTTGCAGGAAGCTTCTCCTACCGCATATAACCGTTCCATGGACGTTCTGCTCGACGAATTCACTTTGATTCCACCCATGAAATAGTGCTGTGCCGGAACGACAGGAATACATTCCTTCGTCGGATCATACCCTTCCGACAGACACTCCTTTAAGATATTGGGAAAATGAGAGCGAATCTCCTCTTCCGGTATTTTTTCCATCGAAAGCCAGACATACGGCATATGATCCTTTTTCATCTGTTCTCGAATAGCAGCTGTCACCACATCTCTCGGCTGTAATTCATCACAGAACCTCTTTTTATCCCTATCCAGTAAAACAGCACCTTCTCCCCTGACCGACTCAGAGATCAAAAATCTCCTTCCAGGCTTCCGGGAATACAGTGTCGTCGGATGAATCTGAATATAGTCCATATGCTCTAAAACAATCCCATGTCTTTTGGCAATCGCAAATGCATCTCCTGTAATATGTCTGAAATTCGTAGAATGTTCAAAAATCCCTCCTAAACCGCCACAAGCCAGCACCGTGTACTTTGCCCATATAGCAGCAATTTCCCCGGAAGCATTCTGTACTACGATTCCATGGCAGTGGTTCGAAGCTTCCCCTTCCCCGCTAAGAATATCAAGCATCGTCGTATGATCCAAAATCGTAATATTTTCCCGTCTTTTCACATTTTCGAGAAGAGTACCTGTAATTTCCTTTCCGGTACAATCTGCATGAAACAAAATGCGCGGCTTACTGTGTCCACCCTCTCTGGTGAAGCTAAGCTCTTCTCCATCATGTTCAAAGCGCACGCCATATCCGATCAGCTCCCGGATAATATCCTGTGAGGATCGGAGCATAATATCCACGGACTCTTTATTATTTTCATAATGTCCGGCACGCATGGTATCTTCAAAGTAGCTGTCATAGTCTTCTTCCCCACGAAGCATACAAATGCCTCCCTGGGCCAGATAGGAATCACTTTCATCCATTTTTGTTTTACAGACCAAAAGTACATTCGTTTCTTTTGTAAAATGCAGTGCACAGAACAATCCCGCAGCTCCTGTTCCCACGATCACCACATCGGTCTTCATTTTTTTCTCTGTACTCATATCGTGAGTCTCCTCGCTCCTATTCACAGTCAGACCAGGTTTTTCCTTACAGCTCCACATGGGTGAAGCTGTGACTGCAAGGTTCATAAACCTTACGAATCATCTGACAAAATATACATAATTTCAGCTATGCGTTCTGCCCGAAAAAGCAAAACCATAAGCTCACGTCGAGTATAGCACAATCCCTGTTTTTTCGCAAGATGCTTTGACAACAGGAACAGATTCATGTATAATAGATAAATAAAATTTGTTTTCGGGCAGCCGGGTGAAAACCTTGCTATCGGTCAGCAGAGAAAAACCTCGTCATTCGTATATACAAAACAACTATCATGTACGTAATCGATCTGCTTTCCGGCAGATTTTTTTATTTCATAGAAAAGGAGAAGCAAATGAACGAAAAAAGAATTGCTGTCGCCGCTATTGTCATAGACGATCTGTCTGCAGCGGATGAAGTCAACCATGCTCTGCATGATTACAACGATATCATCATCGGGCGGATGGGAATTCCATACAGGGAAAGAGGAGTCTCCGTCATCTCTGTAACTCTTGATGCGGAGCCGGATAAAATCAGCAGTCTGACCGGAAGGCTCGGACAGATCAAAGGGGTATCGGTAAAAGCAGCTATATCCAAAAAATAGCAGAGAGGCTAAGAAATCCCATACAAGGCCTACTGTATAGAAACCATACAAAATAAAAGGAGGAACACGGAATGTATGATCCAAAATCATTGAAAGCAGAAGAATTTATATGCCATGAGGAAATTTTAGAATCCATCGAGTATGCAAAAAGAAATAAGAACGATCAGAAAATTTTGCAGGAGATTTTAGAAAAGGCCAAAAAAGCAAAGGGTATTTCACACAAGGAAGCTGCTGTTCTGATGGAATGCGAGCTTCCTGAAATCAATGAAGAAATCCGTAAGCTCGCCGTAGAAATCAAAGAAAAGTTTTATGGAAAACGAATCGTTATCTTTGCACCACTCTATCTCTCAAATTACTGTATCAATGGCTGTACCTACTGCCCTTATCATGCAAAAAATAAAACCATGCCGCGCATCAAGCTGACGCAGGAGCAGATCAAAAATGAAGTCATCGCTCTACAGGACATGGGACATAAAAGGCTGGCAATCGAAGCTGGAGAGGATCCGCAAAACAACCCGATCGAATATATTTTAGAAAGCATTGAGACGATATACAGCATCAAGCATAAAAACGGAGATATCCGTCGTGTCAATGTAAACATTGCAGCAACTACCGTAGAAAATTATACGAAATTAAGAGATGTAGGAATCGGAACCTACATTCTCTTTCAGGAAACCTATAACAAAGAATCCTATGAAAAGCTGCATCCAACCGGACCAAAGCACGATTATGCCTACCATACAGAGGCTATGGACAGAGCCATGCAGGGAGGAATCGACGATGTAGGATTAGGTGTACTTTTTGGTCTGGAGGGCTACCTGTATGAACTCATCGGAATCATCATGCACGCCGAGCATTTAGAAGCGGCACAGGGTGTCGGACCACATACCATCAGTGTACCCCGTATCTGTCCCGCAGACGATATTGATACCGCCGATTTTTCCAATGCAGTCCCGGATGAAATTTTCGAAAAGATCGTAGCTGTAATTCGTATCGCAGTACCATATACCGGAATGATCGTATCTACCAGAGAATCAAAACGCACCAGGGAAGCTGTTTTAAGCTTAGGAATTTCCCAGATCAGCGGCGGCTCCCGTACAAGCGTCGGAGGATATACCGAACCGGAAAGAGATGACAGTTCTGCACAGTTCGACGTCAGTGATACCAGAACGCTGGATGAAGTATTGAACTGGCTCATGCGCCTCGGCTATGTTCCAAGCTTCTGTACTGCCTGCTATCGTGCCGGAAGAACCGGTGACCGCTTTATGAGCCTTTTAAAATCCGGTCAGATCGTCAACTGCTGCCATCCAAATGCACTGATGACCTTGAAGGAATATTTAGAGGATTATGCCTCTGAGGATACGAAAAAAATCGGGGAAGATTTGATTGCAAAGGAAATCTTAAAAGTGCCAAATGAAAATGTCAGAAAAAAAGCGATGGAATACTTAAGTGAACTGCATAACGGAAAAAGAGATTTCAGATTTTAAGATACCTCTCATAGGGTTCGAAGCGGGCAGGGACCAACCTTTTGTCTCCTGTCCGCAAAATACCAAAGTACGCCGCACAAAAAAAACAGCTGTTTGCTATATATACAACCAGCTGTTTTTTGAAAGAAGAAACTTCTTTTGAATGTACACTTTTCCGATTCCACCAAAAATTAATCATGGAACAGATGATCTAACTTCTGAATCGCTTCTGTTACCTCTGCTACGGACTTTTCGATATCCCCATAGATCGTCGCAGACTGGGAAGATAAATCTCCCATGCTCTTTGCTACTACCGCAAATCCTACTCCTGCCTCACCACTTCTGGCAGCCTCAATGGAAGCATTTAAGGAAAGCATTTTCTGTTTATTTGCAATAGATTTCAAGGAATGCGTATTATTATTGATCGTTTCAATCACTTCTGTCGCATGAGTGATTTCCTTGCTCAAATCACCAACCTTACCACTATCCTTTTTCTCATTATAAGACAGGTTTACAAGCTGATTTACCATCAGTTCTAAAAGCTTCGCTGATGCACGAATCTTTTTCTCATCACTGACCGGAACCTTGCGAACCGCCTTTACATAGGTCTCAGGATCTACTCCAATCTCCTCTGCATATGCACGAAACTGATCCTCATCCGGCTTCTTCGGAAGAACCTGTCCACCAATCATGGAACCTATCTTTTCTCCATTTACGACGATATCAAATGCAAAATCCATCAAACCGGCATGACAAAAATATGTACCGGAACACTCCGTATCATTTTTCACGCAGCGGCGGGATCCCTCCTCTGAGCCACGGGTATATTTCATACAGAAATCTGTAAAGTTACTTCCTTCCGTAATATACTCGCCCTGATTATCTACCGCAATGGCTGCCAGTCCGGTCGCATCAGAAAACTGATCCTGAAGCTCCTGCAACTTCTTGATATCCAAAAAATCCTTAATTTCCATAATACCCTCCTCATAATATATCGAATCTAAAATATGCGAAATGAAATCTGTTCATAATTCCTCACCCGTATCATTTCCGATCTTTTAAACTATAATCTATTATACAGCATTTTATATTAAAAATCAATCTTTTATCTTATAATTAACCATCGAAATTTGAACGCGGGCTACACTTCACACAACAGTGGCATTTTTAGCCAGCATATTGAAAACTGATTGCATGATTATGATTAAAATTTATACATGCTGTTGGTCTGCTCTGCAAAGAAAAAGGCAGAGCAAAGCAGAACAAACATATTTATATAATTAATAACATAATTAATACAGATACCCTCCAAAGTACTTTTCAAATACAGCGATATGTGGTAATAT
>JAFVAA010000810.1 GCA_017476305.1 Lachnospiraceae bacterium | reverse complement strand
TGCGCGATTATGTCATCAGAAAAACGATGCTGAACCCTGCCGCTTTTCAAACAGTTGTGCTGGATGAAATTCCTAAAAATGATGCGGGGAAAACTCTTTATAAAGAATTGGCGGTATATTTTGATAAAAACAGATGACTGACAGATCCTGCAGATGCTGTATGTGATGAAAAGGCAGACGGAAAAAGAAGCTTAGAGAAAGGAGCGCTGTAAAGAGAGGTGGATTATGAACTTTGATGAGATCATTCAGATTTCTCCGTATTCGCTTGCCAGAGCGGAAAAAGAGAAATTATTGACAGAAAGACTTTTTGAATTGACAGATCTGCATAGAGAACGGTGTGCAGAGTATGGGAAGATGTTAGCGGGCAGGGACTATCGTGCAGATCAGGTATCATCGTATCTGGAACTGCCATTTCTTCCGGTTCGTTTGTTTAAGGAGCTTTCGCTAAAAAGTATTTCAGAGGAGGAGATTGTAAAGACTATGACTTCCTCCGGGACGACCGGACAGGCTGTATCCAGGATCTATCTGGATAAGACGACTTCATCCAATCAGCAAAAGGCAATGGTAAAAATTGTATCTGCGTTTACAGGCTCCAGTCGTATGCCGATGATCATCCTCGACTGTCCGTCGGTGGTAAAAAACCGTCAGATGTTTTCTGCCAGAGGAGCGGGAATTTTGGGTTTTTCCATATTCGGCTCTAAAAAAATATATGCGCTAGACGATGATATGAAGCTGGACGTAGAGGGGGTGCGGGCGTTTTTAGAAAAGAATCAGGGAAAAAGAATATTTTTATTCGGTTTTACGTTTATGATCTGGCAGCATTTTTATAAGGAACTTTTGCGCCTGAAAAATGAGGGGATTGCTTTTGATCTGTCAAATGGAGTTTTGATTCATGGAGGCGGATGGAAAAAACTGATTCGTGAAAGTGTCAGCCCGGAGGAGTTTCATGACAGACTGAACGAGGTATGTGGTTTGGAGCATATTCATGATTATTATGGGATGGTAGAGCAGACAGGCTGCATTTACATGCAGTGTGAATGCGGGCACTTGCATGCCAGTATTTTTTCGGATGTAATCATGAGAAGGCCATTCGATTTTTCTGAGTGTGAGATTGGGGAAAAAGGGATTATCCAGGTGGTCTCTACCATTCCGGAGTCCTATCCGGGCCATTCCCTGTTGACGGAAGACGAAGGAATTGTTTTGGGAGAAGATGATTGCCCTTGTGGAAGAAAGGGAAAGTATTTTAAGATTATTGGAAGACTGAAAAATGCAGAGCTAAGGGGGTGTAGTGATACTTATGCAGCAAAGTTCTGATAAAAAGATCACTTTTTTAGTGGGGAACGAAAAAATACTGGAGCATATGAGGAGTGTTTCTGCAAGGCAGCCCTTTTATGAGGGGACGATAGAGTTCCTAAATGACCTGTCAAAGAAGCTTATGGGGCGAAAGGCTTCCAGAAGATATCCGGATGTAGTGACACTTGGTTTTTGGCTTAGAAAAGCCTCTGTGCTTCAGTTAAAAAAAAGATTTTATCATGAGGAAAATGTACTGCAGTTTGGCAGAGGAGTCGTGTTTCATATAGCACCCTCTAATGTACCGGTCAATTTTGCATATTCCCTCATAGCTGGTCTGTTAAGCGGAAATGCGAATATTGTCAGGGTTCCTTCTAAGAATTTTGAGCAGATAGAAATGATCACAAATGCTATCATGGAAACATTAGAGGTTCATAAAGAAATGGAAGAGTATATCTGTTTGGTACGCTATGATAGAGACCGGGCAATCAATGACAGGCTTTCTGCTATTTGTGATACCAGAATCATATGGGGAGGAGATGGCACCATCGAGGAGCTCAGAAAATCTCCGTTACCACCGAGCAGCACAGAAATTACATTTGCGGATCGGTATTCCCTGGCTGTGCTTGATAGCGACCAATATTTAGAACTGGAAAACAAAGACAGAATTGCAGAAGAGTTCTATAATGACACCTATCTTTCCGATCAAAATGCATGTACCAGCCCAAGGATCGTGATTTGGACCGGTTCTAAAAAGGAGGAGGCGAAGCAGATCTTCTGGTCTTTTCTGCATGACCTGGTGGAAAAACGGTATGACTTTATGCCGATTCAGGCAGTCAATAAATTAACAAGTGCATATTTGGTCTCTGCTGTCAGAGATGGTGTGAAGATACGCTCTGCTGAGGATAATCTGATTGTTCGTGTGCAGGT
>JAFVAA010000809.1 GCA_017476305.1 Lachnospiraceae bacterium | reverse complement strand
TTCGGAAAGACACTGACCATGACCATGTTCCGGGATTTCCTGGATATCCGTCAGGACAGTGCGGATATTTTTGACGGGCTGGAGATCATGGAACATCCGGATGTGGTGGAGAAGTATATGAATCAGTATCCGGTGGTATTCCTTTCGCTGAAGGAGGTTTTTGGCGGGGATTTTGAAAAAGTATATGAAAATATGCAGTTTGCTGTTTCAGAGCTTTGCAAGACTTTTGATGAGCTTGGAACAAGCAGTGCCATCGGTGCAGAGGATAAAAAACTACTAGTTGCACTGAGAGAACAGTCTGCAAATGAGGTAAATACCGTCGCTTCACTTGGTCTGCTCTCCCGAATGCTCTGTACGCATTATCATAAGCAGGTCTTTGTCATCGTAGACGAGTACGATGTCCCGATGGCGAAGGCATTAGGGACCGATCACTATGACAAGGTCCGGGAGATGATCGAGCATATGCTAAGCTATGTGTGCAAGACCAATGACAATGTGAAGGCTGTCATGCTCTCCGGCTGTCTGTACACAGTGAAGAACAGCACCTATACCGGCGTGAACAACATTGTTTCCTACAGTGTCCTTTCCCCGATCTACGCTTCCTCCATCGGATTTACGGATGAGGATGTAAAGACGCTCCTGAAGGATGCGGGGCTGCCAGACCGGTATGATACCGTCGCCGAATGGTACGACGGATATCTGTTCGGGCGGGACAAAATGTACTGCCCGTGGGATGTGCTTTCTTATGTGCAGTCCGTTCTGGACGGCTCGTACAGTGAGGTGATGGGACCGGAAAGCTATTGGATGAACACATCGGAGACATCCCTGAATCTGATCCATGGCTTCCTGGGAAAGACTGCCGGTGCGAACGAAGGCTTTGAGCGTTTACTGGCAGGGGAGACGATTGACTGTACGGTCAATGAATATGTACCGTATCACAGGATCCATGAGAGCGGTGAGAACCTGTGGTCCGCGCTTGTGGAGACCGGATATCTCACAAAGACGGTCACAGAAAAGATGCCCCTCATGCCGCTCCGTATCCCGAACCGGTCCATACAGACCGTCTTCCGTCAGGAGGTTTGGAACTACTTCAAAAACAGGATCGAAAATGCCTGTGTCAGTGATCTTGTGAGTGCCCTGTGGGGCGGTGAGACAGAGCGTGCCGAAGCAGCACTGGCCCAGATCCTGGAGGCGGCCTTATCCTTTTACCATCAGTACCGGGAATACAGCTACCATCTGATCTTAGCCGGTTTCTTTACCGGATTGGGATACCCCGTGCAGTCGGAACGGGAGACGGGATACGGACGGAGCGACCTGATCATTCCCGACCCGGCGAGAAGCCGCTGCCTGATCCTGGAGCTGAAGCATGTAAAGGAGGAATCCGAAATGGAGGATGCGCTCAGGGAAGCTTCCGGTCAGATCGTGGAAAAGAAGTACGAAAGCCGGATGAAGTACGAGGGGTACACACAGAGATTCCGGTATGGCATGGCATTTTGTGATAAGAGAGTCAGGATTATAAAGGTGTGACATCGGGGAGGGATTGTTTTCATTTTATGGAAAAGCCGTTTGATTTGAAAATTTTCTTTTCACATTTGACAGCTGCATAAGGTGCTGTTTTTCTCTTGACAGTTTTCTAAGGAGAATGGTAGAATAATGGGAGCGTGCAGGAGGGTACATGCGGAGGGTGGTGAAGCATGCTTATAGCGCAATATGGGGAGGAAACGAAAAAGGGAGAGCGTTTTGGATATATGAAAGAATTTAATACCACGGCAGTGTGCATACCATCCAAGCACTATATGGTCGATCTCTCCGAAAAAGTGGCAGAGATTAAGAAGCTTGTGGATGCCGGAAAGTATTTTACGATAAACAGGGCAAGGCAGTATGGGAAGACTACGACACTTACGGCTTTAAAGGTTTTTTTAAGTAAAGAATATTATGTATTGTTTCTGGATTTCCAGGGAATTGGAAAATCGGGTTTTTCCACTGAGGAGAAGTTTGTACAGGAGTTCTGCAGACTTGTTTGGAACAGAAGAAGAATTGATAAAGGATTAACAGATGCTTTTCTGGAAATCATGCATGACTGGAAAGACAGAAAAGAGTCCGATATCAGATTGGGGGAATTATTTGATGCTCTTTCCGACTGGTGTGAAGAAGCAGATAAGGGGATAGTTGTTTTTATTGATGAAGTCGATAGTGCGGCAAATAATCAGGTGTTTCTTGACTTCCTTGCACAGCTGCGGGAAAAATATATAAGCCGGGATAAGGATGGGATTATTACTTTTCAATCTGTCATATTAGCCGGTGTTACAGATGTAAAGCATCTAAAAAGCAAGATCAGGGATGAGGCTGACACAAAAGAAAACAGCCCATGGAATATCGCTGCCGACTTTACCATAGATATGAGCTTGTCTGTGGACGGTATCAAGGGGATGTTGGATGAGTACGAGGCAGACCATCATACCGGAATGGATACAGGAGTGATGGCACGGCAGCTCAGGGAATATACAAACGGCTATCCGTTTCTGGTGAGCCGTATCTGCCAGTTGCTTGATACCAGAATAGCAGAAACCATGCCACCCGAAGAGGCATGGACAGACCGGGGAATCGGGGAAGCAGTCAGGCAGATCCTGTCAGAAAGCAACACTTTGTTTCAGACCATTACAAAGAATTTAAATAATTATCCGGAGTTAAAAGCCACCATCCGGAGTATTCTGATGGAGGGGACAAAGCTGGCGTGGAATGCGCAGCAGGATGCTATTGTGCAGATGCAGATGTACGGATTGATTCGAAATGAGCATAACACTGTCCGGATAGCAAACCGGATATTCGAAACCATGCTTTATAATCTATTCCTGTCCGATGAAGAGCTAAAGCAGAATGTCTTTTTCAGGGAAGGGGGATTCGCAAAGAATATCTTTATAGAAGATGGAAAGCTGAATGTCCGTCTGATTCTGTCACGGTTCATAGAGACGTACCATGAGATATGCGGATCGCTGGAAGAAAGATTCAGGGAAAAAGACGGCAGGGAGCAGTTCCTGCTCTATCTGAAGCCCATCATCAACGGAACAGGAAACTACTATATCGAGGCACAGACCAGAGATCAGAAAAGAACCGATGTGATCATTGACTATTTTGGTCAGAGGTATATTATCGAGCTGAAGATCTGGCGCGGGGAAAGATATCACGCAGAGGGCGAAAAGCAGATCAGGGAATATCTGGACTATTTTGGCCTTTCAACCGGATATATGCTGAGCTTTAATTTTAACAAAAAGAAAGAAGAAGGTGTCAGACGGGTACAGATAGGAGATAAGGTGCTGTTTGAAGGAACGGTGTGAATAGTAGTATCTGCACCGTGGTTAATCTATAACGTGTTTTAAAAGTTTGAGATTTTTAATGGGAAGGAGAAATCTGAATCATGGCAGGAAAACTTCCGATAGGGCTGCAGGATTTTGCAGGGCTTCGAAGAGACGGATATATTTATGTAGACAAAACGGAATATATCTACCAGCTGGTTCATGAAGGAAAGCAATACTTCTTAAGCAGACCCAGGCGGTTCGGGAAAAGTCTCCTGCTTTCGACGATGAAAGCATATTGGAAAGGAAAAAAGGAACTGTTTGCAGGATTGGGAATAGAGAAGCTGGAAAAAGAAAATCCGGATGCGTGGAAACCATATCCTGTGTTCTATTTTGACTTTAATGGTGTGAACTATCATGAAAAAGGTTCGCTGGAGCGGGCGATTGATTTCCAACTGAAGGAATGGGAGGCAGAGTATTCTTCTGAAAATGATGATAATACTCTTGCCGAGAGATTTCAGAAGGTTATGAAAAAGGCTCATGCGCAAACGGGGCATCGCTGTGTCATCCTGGTGGACGAATATGACAAACCACTTCTGGATGTGATAGAAAAGGAAGAGCTGCAGGAACATA
>JAFVAA010000808.1 GCA_017476305.1 Lachnospiraceae bacterium | reverse complement strand
CACTACCGAAAAAACTGCCGGAGAGGCTGTTGCAAATGAAAAGACAGCAGGACCATTTTCTGCCGCCGGGAAATTTTTCCAGACCTTATCCGACAGTGCGAAAAATACCCTTTCCGATACCTTGCAGGCATTCCGCGCTCCAAAGGAAGATCCGGCCCCAGAAGCTCCTGCCTCGAAGCCCGGGAATGAATCCTTGAATATCATTGCGGATACCTATGAAAAGTACTCTCATGAAAACGACCTTGTGAGCCATTATCTGTCCACACAGGAGAGAAACGGGCTTTTAAATCATATGCAGAATATGCCGATCAGCAGAAACATGCTCCTAAAGATCGCTTCCGGGGAGGCGACGACAAAGGATATCATGACAGTCCTTCATAATACGATCTCCATGTCCGACAGCGAACAGGTGAAGGCACTTTTTCAGACAGAGGGCTTTGAAAAGCTCTTTGCCCGTATGCTTCAGAGCAATTGGACACTGACACCGAAGGATCTGCAGAAGGAAAATATCGGAAGCTTTTATAATAAAATGCATGACCAGTTAAGCAGTTTCCGAAACCTGATCCAGAGCTCCCTCTCCGGTTCGGATTCGGAAAGCTTGGGCAGTTCTGCGAAAAATATGGAGGATAATATCAACTTTATGAAAATGTTGAACGAAAACTTCTCCTATTTCCAGCTTCCGTTAAAGCTGCCCAGTCAGGATGCACATGGTGATCTATATGTCTACACCCAGAAGGAAAGTCTGAAAAATCACCCGGATAAAAACAGCGTGCTTTTACATCTGGATATGGAGCATTTAGGAAAAATCGATATTCGGATCGATAGAAACCGAAATGACGTGCTGACGAACTTTTCTCTGAATGATGAGGAAAGCGTGAACCTGTTCCGCGTCAATCAGGAGATGCTAAAGAACGCCCTGGGACTGCAGGGTTACAGCTGTCAGGTACAGATTACGAAAAAAGAGGAGCCATCCCCTACCATGGATGACTTTATCAATACGAAGGTGAATACCCACGCCACCACGGAAATGAAGCGGTTTACCTTTGATATCCGGGCGTAAGTACCGAATCTGAAAAAGCTTTCTCATCACAAATCATTATGACGATCTATGGTGAGAAAGCTTTTTCAGGCTTTTTCTATTCTACAGCCATGTCTTTTGTACGCATTACCTTCATGGGATATTTCTTTATCATAGTTGATAGCGACCAATAAAAGATTCCCTTCGTAATGTGACAGCCTCTGCGGATAGTTTCTTTTTCTTATTTGATCCAAAGCAGTTTCTGCTGTTTTTTCATATTTTAATTCTATTAGAAGAGCTGGCTTCTCTCTCTTCCTTCTTATCCCATGTTGCTTTTAGAAGCTCCTGCGATTTTTTTAAAGTTGTGAAGGTACCTATCCACTCCTCAGACTTTGTCGATGTCTTAAATTCATCTAAAATCTCATGATTTTGGAGAAAAACCTCTTTCGTATCTACGTCATATCCAAGATATCCTAAATGAATGAGCATTGTTAAAACATCATCCCTTCCATGAAAGGATGTCATATCATTCTGATAGGTCAATATATCAAGTACCACCCTGCCTCCATCCATCAAAAGTGCGACCGTTTCCTTTAGTCCGTCAAAATCCATGCGAATATATTCTGCCAAAGCTTCATAAGTCTCGGTTTTATTCCAATAGTTCTGAATCATCCCGTTCAGTATGGCTTCTACCACTGACAAGGGATTATAGACAGACAATGACTTCGCCCGATACTCCCCTGGTCTGCTTTTGTTTCTCATTTCCACCGGAATGTCCGTATTTACAAAATATCCTCTGGAAACATTTTTTTGTAACCTTTGCAGTGCATCTGTAACAGAGCAGTTTCTTTTTATAAACCTTGTCATCACGACTCAGAATTTAAAGTTTTTTGAAATTTTCCTGCTCCCGGATTTAAAAAAATCCCCATACCTCCACCTCCTCGCCCACAATTTTAACGACTATTTAAAACAAAAGGTGCCGAAAGCAAATTCTCACAGCACCCTTTTTATGTACCCTTATTTTTTACAAATCCTCATCCGAAATCTTTTCGATATCATCGAAAAGATAATCAAACACCGATGCCATTCCCACGAACTCACATCCGTAGAATCTGACATTTCCCTCGGATTTTGCCTGTCTGACGATTCTGACCACACAGCTTAGACTTTCTCCCGTTTCTTCGAACACAAGCTTGGCATTAAAATAATACCCTATCGGCAGAATACTCTCTGTAGAAAATCCGATTCCCGATCTGGAAACGTTCTGGATCTGGATCGGTGCATGGATATTCGCCACCTTGACATTATCCTGTTTAAATAAAGAAGATACCTCCAAGCTCATCGAAATAGGAATCCTCTTTGACCTGCGATGTTCTTCCATCCTTTCCCTCCTTTCCATCCGATATGCCATCTTTATCCTTTTCCGTACTCTAGAGAGCCATTCTTATCATCTGCACGAACAAATGCCGCTATCGTTTTTCCTGTCACGACATCCCTGATCTTCTATCATCATTATACCATCATGCATCCAAAATTTCCACCAGAATCTGATTGACCATACCAGGATCTGCTTTTCCCTGCATCGCCTTCATCGTCTGTCCGACTAAAAAGCCGATTGCTTTTTTCTTTCCGTTCTTATAATCCTCTACGGACTTCGGATTTTCCGCTACGATTTTTTCAATCGTGCTTCTAAGGGCACCATCATCGGAAACCGTCTTTAATCCGTTTTTTTCTACATATTTTTCCGGATCGATATCATCCGCAAAGATTTTTTCAAAAACTTCCTTCGCCACGGAGCTGTTCACTACCTTGTCATCCGCAAGCTTTATGAGCTTTGCCAGATTTTCCGGCGAGAACCTTATCTCCTCCACATCCATATCATGTTCTTTTAAAAGGCGCATCGTCTCTACCATCAGCCAGTTGGAAACTTTCTTCGGATTTTTGCAGATAGCTGTGGTCTCCTCGAAAATATCTGCCAGATGTTTATTGGATGTAAGAATATCCGCATCATACTCCGGGAGTCCGAATTCCTTTTGATAACGCTCCATTTTCTCCGAACGGAATTCCGGCTGCTCCGCTCTGATTTTCTGCAGCCACTCATCACTAATCTGCACCGGCAATAAATCCGGCTCCGGGAAATAACGGTAATCCTGTGCATCATCTTTTGAACGCATGGCATAGGAATACTCCTTATCATCGTCCCACCGCCTCGTTTCCTGAATCACCTTTTCACCTGCTTCGATCAGGTCGATCTGCCGTTCTCTTTCCCCCTCGATCGCACGGGAAATCGCTTTAAAAGAGTTTAAGTTCTTCATTTCCGTACGGGTGCCAAATTCCTTTGTTCCTGCCTCACGCACGGAAATATTGACATCCGCACGCATGGAACCCTCCTGGAGCTTACAGTCAGAAGCCCCTAAATACTGAATGATCATACGAAGCTTTTCCAGGTATGCAATCACTTCCTCTGCGGAGCGCATATCCGGCTCCGATACGATTTCAATGAGAGGTACCCCGGAACGGTTAAAGTCCACGAGAGAATTCCCCCCCCACTCATCATGCACGAGCTTTCCGGCATCCTCCTCCATATGGATTTCATGAATCCCGACAGTCTTTTTTCCGCCATCCTCTGTTTCTATCTCAAT
>JAFVAA010000807.1 GCA_017476305.1 Lachnospiraceae bacterium | reverse complement strand
GTCGAGATATAAGTTGGATGAATCCCAATGGACAAAGTTCAATACCATCAGACACAACTATGATTACCGTAGGGTTTAGACAATAATGATTTGCAGAGCATGATGGCACGCCGTATGACCTGAAAGGGTCACGTACGGTGAAGAGCAGGGGAAAATGTGGAGATAACTTCAAAGCCTTACCTATTGCTATATTGATCAGGGAAAGCAGAGTCTGTCCGGCATTTTTAATGTCCATCGCATATTCTTTCACGGAAGGCTCTTTCGTCTCTCTTAAAATCACTGCATCCATCCCCAAAATAGCATTGATCGGAGTTCTGAGCTCATGGGACATATTTGCTAAAAAACGCCCCTTTAGCTCACTTGCAAGCTTATCCTGTGTGCGCCTTTTCCCGCCAAACCACTTTCTTCGATACTGCAGCTTCATCCTCACATCCCCCCTAAAGCAGCCATGTTCTCTGCAATCCAAATTACAGCTGTTCCGTCAAACCTGAATCGTTACTCCAAATTTTCATGGTCACACAGGAACAATTCGATTATAGCATAGATGAAAAAAAAAAGATAATGAAATTGGTATAATTTTTCCCATTTTTCTCATACTAAGAGCACGAAATTTTTTAGGAAAGGAGAAATCTATGGAAAGAACGTTATCTGATGACCTTGATTTATTAAAACGATTAGACGAAGCAGACAGGGATCGCTTTTTTAATATGACGGAAGAAGAACAGGAACGTGTGGTTACAGAAAACAAGCTGGCACGGCAGGAGGAACGTTTCCGAAAACATGGAGCAAATATGAGTCAGCTCTGTGACAGGCTTTCCTCGGAATCATTTCAGGGATAACCTGTTTACAGCACCACAAGAACGCCTGTTCATCCAAAAGCGACCTAAGCTCCAGGTCACTCTCGGATGCGCAGGCATTCATCAAAAGATTTCTGATATATCAGATATGAAACAAAAGATTCTTTACAACGGTTCGATCCTCTAAAAAATTTCTTTTATTTGCATAATAGGAAACATGATCCACCAGACGAAAAATCCCCACTCCGATTGCAAGCCCTACGATGCTGAACGCATAGTCATCAATATCTCCACGTCCAATCTCCGTGACAGCTTGTACCACCTCGACCAAAAACGGACCACATAAATAGAGCAAAATCCTTAAAATCACAGGAAATTCCTTTGTAAACACCCGAACGTAAAATCCATACGGAACCGCAAAAGCCACCATCTGAACAATATACAGAACCATGACGGAAACATCCTTTCCCTCGGACAATGCCGCTTCAAAATAATGACCGGTAGCCATAAACGGCACAAAATTATGCGCTCCGAATTTCATTACTTCATACGGCGGAAGAAGCGGGGTGATAAACTGCTGCTTAATGAACATCAGCGCATAAATCATTAAAAACACAGCGCTCATTCCATAAAAGAAGAACAGATACCCGTCATATCTCGGTCCATGATCGCAAAAATCACGGATAAAGCAATAAATGAACGGCACCAGCCAGTTAGCAAGCACTAAAACCAGTGCCCAGTAATCGTATTCCATCCACGGGTTCGGCTGCAGCAGATAAATCACGACCACAAATGCAGCAGAACAGATCGTCACAAAGGCTCCCTGTAAAAAGCAGCCGTCATACCCCATGGTCTTTTCCAAAAAATAATGTGTCAAAACCACCGATAATACGATCGCCACAAGTACCGTCACAAAATGCTCTTTAATAAAATAATACAGGCAGACCTCAAATAAAAATGACAATAATGCCAATAAAATAATCAAACTACTGATACTGACTGAACGTTTCCCCATGATTTTCTATCCCTTTCTTTTTCGCTAAAGCTTTTTATCCTCTGCTTTAAAAATACTATCTTTCCCGGCTTTCCCAAAAATTATTCTCCCATAAAATAGGAAGCAGCTCCACCTGCAAGCATAGCAAGGATTCCCGTGATCAACACACCCACAGACAGTTCAAGAGACATCCCCATGAGAATGACCACGGGCGATGCCACCACAAGCCCCAAAATACCGGAATATGTCAGGCTTTCAAAATACCGCATCAAAATCTCGATCAATTTTGCGATTGCAAAAATTCCAAAGACCACTCCGATTCCAAAAGGCACCAATAAAGCTGTCGTGTGCAGAACCAAATCCCATTTTGCATGTATGGCTCCATCTATAAAATCCTTTATCGCATTTAAAATCGGATAATAATACCCCATGATCATCAGCATCATTGAACCACTGACACCCGGAATCACCATGGTCGCCGATGCCACAATTCCCACAAAAAACAAAACGAGCAGCGGACCGGCACCTACAGTCAGTGTAACATCCTTTGTTTCCTGTCCGCCTAAATACTGAATCACGAGGATGAGCGCAAAAAAAATCAAAAATACCAAAACATGGGGAAGGCTAAAGCTCTCTTTCTTCTCCTTCGTCATACCACCCCGAATCCGTTTCCATAAAACCGGAATTCCACCTAAGATCAGACCAATAAAGACCATTCTCGTCTGAAATGGAAATCTTTCATCCAGATATGTGATCGCATATGCCAGGCCGACGATCCCGACCGCCATCCCGATAATGTAAGGCAAAAGCCGCAGAATACTGGCTTTAAACTGCTTTAACAGATGTGTGATGCAGTAAATGATGTCATCATAAATTCCCATGGATACCATCATGGTACCGCCGCTGACTCCCGGAATCGCATTGGCAACGCCTATCACTACACCCTTAAAAATATCCTTAAGATAATTAACGAATGAACCCATAAATGAGCCTCCTATATGATACAAAGTCATTCCCTTCTTTTCAAAGCCTATAGATGAATATATCACAAATCAGGTGCCTATACAAGAACAAAAAACAACAAATTTCATTCTGACATTTCCTGACAAGTAACAGTTCACCCTGACAAATCAATTCGGTTTTCTGGCTAAAAATCTACAAATAGGATTTCCTGACCGGTAGAATTTTTCCTCGTATTCCGTCATGACATTATTTTCTGCCGGTCCATTTTCATGTAAATGAAAACTGACCTCCTCTTGATACCACCCCGTTTTTTCAAGCTGTTCCAAAGAAAAATCAAAAAGCGGCCTGTTATCTGTCTTAAACTGTATAAGACCATTCTTTACCAATATATATTCATATTTTTCCAAAAAATGAGCGGAAGTCAGTCTTCGCTTCGCATGGCGTACCTTTGGCCAGGGATCCGAAAAATTCAAATATATCTTCTCTATTTCCCCCGCAGAAAAAAAATCCTCTAAATCCTCTGCATCCATCCGCAAAAATCGAATATTTCCAAGCTTCAGAGCATCTAACTTTTCCACCGCCCGTACCAATACACTGGAGTATTTTTCAATTCCAATAAAATTGATTTCAGGATGTAAAGCAGCCATTTTTATAAGAAATTGTCCCTTTCCCATACCAATCTCCAGATGAATCGGATTAAAATTTCCAAAAATCTCCTTTTGCCAGTTTCCCTTGAACTGCTCTGCGTCGGCACCATCGGTCTGAATCGTAAACGGATGTGCCGAAATGATTTCCTCCGAGCCTCTCACATTTCTCAATCTCATCTTTTTCTCTCCATCCCATACCATTTTTTTCGAAAACAGATACTATGCAATGTCGTTTCGTTAAGTACTTCGAACGGAAACCGCACTCTGTATATTTGTTTTACATACCAAAGGTATGTAAAACAAATATACAGAGTACAGTTTCCTGCTTTTAGATGTTGGCTAAACTAAATGACATTGCCGTGTGAAGTGTAACGTAACTAACAAAAAGTTACTTTCCCAGATTATCACTAATTTACAGATAACGCAATATGTGTTATTATATTTATAGGGAAGTATATCCATAACCTGTTACTTTTCAGAAGAAGAATTATCGGAGGCTCTACCTATGAGTTTACATTTGAAGCATGTTGTCATTGATTTAGAAATGAATAAAATAGAGAAGCAGTTTCGCGGCGCATTGAAGCTTTCCAGTGAAGTGATTGAAATCGGCGCAGTCCGCATGGACGCAGATTTTGAAGTAATCGATACCTATCAAACTTATATTTCGCCTGATTATGGTGCTATGGATGAAAGGATCATCGAACTGACCGGCATTACAGATGCGAAGCTCATTGGTGCTCCGCGTTTTTCGGATGCTATGAATCAGTTCTCTTCCTGGATTGGAAACGACAGGACGAAATTTTACTCCTGGAGCCTGTCTGATCTTCGCCAGTTTCAAAATGAGGCTAAATTCAAGGAATATCCAGGCAGAATCATTAGGAAAATGGAAACGAACTGGATTGATTTCCAGGAGGAGTACAGCAGGCTCTTAGGAATTGAGAAAAAAATCCGTTTAAAGCAGGCGGTTTCTGCTGCGGACCATGAGTTTACCGGTGCAGCACATACTGCCTTGGCAGATGCGGTCAATACTGCAGAAATCCTGCGGCTGTCAAAAAACAGGACAGAGTTCGAACGTGTGATGAAGCCGGTACTCGATCTGTTCCGCATCGATCATAAGGATAACACCCTCCTTAGTATGTGTCCGGAATTTTTTGCCGCCCTCGAAACACAGGATGGGGAAGTGTAACCGCACTAAGGCAAAATTTAATAAAAAACAGACTTGTTTTTTTTCGAAGAATATAGTATACTCTTTTTTAGTGGTGAAAGCGATACCAAAAACAGAACAAAACACAGGTATTTGATTTTCCTGCTTTTCTATTCTGCAGATGTAGTACATCGGTAGTATATCAGCTTCCCAAGCTGAGGAGGCGGGTTCGACTCCCGTCATCTGCTTATGAAAGAACCGCTGTAAAGTTTCATATGAACTTTACAGCGGTTCTTTTTTTACTGATTCAAAAGATCTGCAATTTTCCCAAGCCTTTCAAACGTAAGCTCCTCTCCACCTGTAACAGCAACCCTTCCATCCGTAATCTCTGCCTGTACTTTAGGTGACGAAAGAAGTTCTCCCCGATAGATAATCGCGATTTCCCCATGTGTCTCTGCAAGCTTTCTCGTCGCTTCTGCAAACCGTTCCGTCCCCTCTTCGTTAAACGTGATCTGTAACACAGGAGTTTCTTTTCCGGTATCCCCATCCTCCTGCGCCTCCATGACGGCACGAAGCACATGGGAACCATCTGCGATCAGCGCATCCTTCTCAAAGCTCAGCCCCCCGTTTTTCTGTTTCTTTACCCTGTCATAGGAAACAAACTGCAGTGCATTCGCTTTTTCATCCAGAACTGTTCTCTCCTGCTTTTCCTCCGCAGCTGTCTTTTCCCGTACTTTCCGGAAAACATGCCATTCCTGATCCCCCATAAAGACTGCCACTTCACCATTCTCATCATCATAGGTATAGGAATCACCGAGCCCCCCAAAGTTCGACTCCCCATTGTACTCCGGCGTCGCTCCTTCTTCCACGGAGGAACGGATTTTCCCCTCGACCACCCCGGAATCCCCGATGAGAACAGTCTCTGCCGAACCATGGTACAGTGTGTTATTCAGCTTGATGAGCATCTTTTCCCAATCTGTTTTCGAAAGCCCGGAAAGCTCACTGCCCGTATACCGAAAAACCGCTCCATCCTTGAAGATAAATGGTATTTCCGAGTTTTTCGAAGTCTTCTCTTCGTTTTTTTCCATAAAAATCAGTTCATCCCCCTGAATTTTAAAATACCGCTCTTTTCCATTCTCCTCCAAGGTCAGGATTCCATTTCCAACCGTATACGTTCCTTCGCCGTTTCTGGTATTTTCTGCATAATATCTGTAATCCTCCCCTTTTTTATAGTCCGGCAGTACCCCGGCTCCCTTTCCGCAGTAATAGCTGTACGTACCCTCTAAGGCTTCCTCTGCATTCAGACGAATATAAAAGTTCTGCCGCTCCGTTCCGCTTTCTCCCATATAATGATAGGTACCATTCCGCAACAGATTTTTCACCTGCACATATGGAGCATCCCAGTTTGCTTCCTCTCCCTCTGTGCAGGCCACCAGCTTTCCTCCCGCACTGTCAAAGTCGTATAGAAAGCTGATCTGCAAAACACCGGTTTCCAGCGCCGGCTTCTTTTCCAGGGAAATCTCTCCATCTGCATCCATCATATACCGGCTTTTCGAAGTCATGACATACGTTCCATCATTAAAAAACTGCCATACCGTATCCGTATTTTTCTCCATGCACCGGTAGGCGCCCTGAAAATCTTTCCTTTTTCCTGCCTCCGAAAAACCAAAACCATCCTCACCTTCCACGAACTGATATACTACATGTTCTGTGACAGGATTTTCTCCCTGCCCCTCCCATGCCAGATCATAGGTCACGGACTCATCTGTTTCTTTCTGTATTTCCGCAGGTGTCGCCGGCATTCCATAAAGCATCCGCTTTCCATCCTCATCACAGAGCCTGTAGCTTCCCCATCTCTTTACTTCCAATGTCCCGTCCTGCTTAAAATTCCAGAGAAACGGAGCATCTCCCCTCTGATAGCTGTAGAAATCAAGATATTCCCCATAAAACTCCTCTGGTGCATCCAGCATGTCTTTTCCAGAAGCAGAAACAGCTTCTGTTCCAGTTCCTGTTTCCATCCCCTTCTTTGCTGCCACCTCATTCTTCGCCTTTGGTGTCGTCAAAAGTCCCACAAAAAGCACGCAGAGAACCAAAGCCCCCACTGCCGCCACAGCAAACAGAGGTTTCCTGTATTTCATAATATTTTTAATTCTGCTCTTTGGCTCACTCTCCGCAAAGCACAGACTCATCCCCAGCGCATTGGTTCCTGCAGTCGTCAGCTCCAGAAGCGCCTCCGCATATTCCCCTCGTTTCTCCTCTCCCATCTCCTTTAAAACCGCCTCATCACAGGACATTTCCATATCCCGTTCCATAAAATAGTACGCCATCCACACAAACGGATTCCACCAGTAAAAATAGTGCAAAAGGCTGGCAATGAGCTTAAAGAAAGGATCCCTTCTTCGGATATGCACCCGCTCATGTGCCACTACATACCGATACTGCTCCTCTGAAATGTAATGCGGCAGATAGACCTTAGGACGCACAAACCCCAGCACAAATGCTGTATAGATATGATCTGCCTTATAAACACCTTCCTCTACAGGAATACTGACCTCTACCTGCTTTTTTAACTGGACATATGCAATGATGTTTCGAAGGAAAAGCCCTAAAAAGCCCAGGAGCCACACCACCAAAAGACTATATCCTATCC
>JAFVAA010000806.1 GCA_017476305.1 Lachnospiraceae bacterium | reverse complement strand
GAATATTTGTAATATGATGAGTGAATAACACAGTTTCCGGAAGTTTATCAATCCTCCCCTTCCCTTTGATATACGAGTTTTAGAAGAATCGGTGCAGCAATCGTTGTAATAATGACCACAATAATAATCGGTCCCATAAGCTGCCTGCTCATCAATCCCAGCGCCGTCCCTTTGCTTGCCACAATAAGTGCCACCTCTCCTCTTGAAATCATTCCAATACCAATCCGGAGTGCCTGCAGATTGGTATATTTACAAAGCTTTGCCCCTATCCCGCATCCGGCTACTTTTGTAAAAATCGCTACCAGAGTAAGGGTGACGGCAAACCATACGATTTTCATGCTCATCTCCGGCAAAGTAACTTTAAGACCAATACTTGCAAAAAATACCGGTGATAAATACAGATACGATAAAATATTGATTCTGGAAGCGATATAATCTTCTTTCTTTGTCATAGAAACACCGATTCCTGCAATGTAGGCACCGGTAATATCTGCTACCCCGAAGTATTCTTCTGCTATATACGCCATAAGTACACAAAAGACCAAAGCCATAATGGAATATCGCCGTAGTCCGACCTCTGATTTACTGCACCATAAGTCAAATATTTTACGAAACAGAAAAATAACAATCATGACAAAAACAAAATAAATAACGATTTTAAGTAATGTGATACTGATTTTTACGGATTCATCTGCCATACTGGAAATTACAGTAAGTGCAATGATTCCAAGGATATCATCTATGACAGCGGCTCCTAAAATCGTATTGCCGGAATGAGTGCTCAGTTTTCCTATTTCTTTCAAGGTTTCTACCGTGATGCTGACAGAGGTGGCTGTCAAAATTACCCCGATAAATATGTTCTGCAAAAAAAGACTGCATTTCGCATCGGATTCTATCATCCCGGGGCGATTAAAGAAAACTGCCACGAGAAAACCTCCGGCAAGAGGTACAAGTACACCGATCATCGCAATGATAAAAGATGCCACCCCTGCTTTTTTTAATTCATGGACATCTGTTTCCATCCCTGCACAGAACATCAAAACAATGACACCGATTTCTGCTGTCTGTAACAGAAAATCACTCTGACGAATCAGATTAAGCATCCCCGGTCCCAGAAGCAGTCCTGCAAGTAAGGCACCTACTACCTGCGGCATATAGAATCTTCTGGTGAAAATTCCAAAAAGCTTCGTGCTAAATAAAATCAATCCAATATCTAATAAATATCTGGCTGCCATAAAATTCTACTTCTCCCTGCTTTCGTGTTTTTCATGATAGTCCATGTTTGTAATAAATCATGCTTTGTGTGAGACCATGTTTTTATATCTTTTCGAGCGGATTTTTTCAAGGCTTTTCCTGTGAATCAGCCATTTTACAAACAATCCGATCCATCCGCCAAAAATGAGAATGAAAAAAAGCAGCCCTGCAATGATCTGTTCCATGAAGTTTTCCTCCTTTATTCCATACGGTAGCCCACCCCTAATTCATTAAAAATATATAGATTCGCTCCCGGGGTTTCTCCTAATTTTTTCCGGATATTTGCCATATTCACCTGTAATTTTTTAATACTTCCATCGTCCGATAAAAACCATACCTGCCGGATAATTTCATCATAGCTTAAAAGTTTGCCTGAGTTTTTTGCAAGCAGAGCCAAAATACTAAATTCCGTCCGTGTCAGATGAATTTCTTCTTCCCCCATAAAAACCTGTCTGGCAGCAAAATCGATACTTAATTTTCCAGATATGTACTGCTCGCTTTTATTTACAGAGTTCATAAGAATCTGGTTTCGGAAGACAGAACGTATTCTTGCTAAAAGCTCCTCCGTTCCAAACGGTTTCGTCATATAATCATTTGCACCCTGGTCAAGCGCCTGTACCTTGTCCATTTCTCCGCTACGGGCAGAAAGAACGATGATGGGAAGCAGTGAATGCTTACGAATTATCTGTATTACTTCCATTCCATCTGCATCGGGAAGTCCTAAATCCAATATGACTAAATCCGGACAATGGGATGTGAGCATCATGATTCCATCTCTCATTCCGTTTGCAGAAATGGTCTGATATCCATTTGCCTCCAGTTTTACCTTGATAAAATTTACGATGTTGATTTCATCTTCAATAATTAAAATTCTATATTTATTTGCCATTTTCCCCCTCCGTCTTTAGTAGAAACTGAAAACTACAGCCCTTTGGAAGCAGATTTTTTACAAAAAATTCTCCCTGATGTGCCTTGATGATCGCGGAGCACACATACATTCCAAGTCCCATATTGTATCGTTTTCCATCAATTGGTTTTTTTTGACCGGCTGCCGGGTTTTTCTTTTCTATGATTTCGCTGAAAAGCTTCTGTCTGATATTTTCTGGTATTCCACAGCCATCATCCGTGATTTCAAAAGAGACCTTGTCATCCCATTTGGATACGGTAATTCCGATTGTTTTCATGCCTTCTGCATGCTGCATGGCATTTTCCAATATATTTAAAATCACCTGCTCTATCAGGATGGGATCAACCGGTATGCTTACAAATTCATCCGGCAGAGAAAGAAAGACCTCCTGCTCCGGGTATCTTCTTTTAAATTTTTCTAAGACGACATCCATCAATTCCTCTACAGAGGTATCCACAATCTGTAAATTCAATCTGCCGTCTTCGATTTTTGTAACAGAAATCAAATTTCCAACCATGTTTGTCAGCCATTCCGCATCTTCCCTAATTCCCTGCAGCAGCTGTTCCTTTTTTGCATCTGTTAGTACATCCGCACATTCTAAAAGTGTGGAGCTGCTTCCATAAATGGAAGTCAGCGGCGTTCGGATATCATGTGAAACCGCCCTGAGTAAATCTGCACGAATACGTTCCGTTTCGATTTCTCTTTTTTTCTGTTCATGTCTTTTGATTTGTGTGGTCATGGTACTTGTCATGATGGTGACAATCAGCATGACGATGGCAGAAATCTAATTTTCTGAAATCGTAAAATTGAAACGGAAATGTGGAAAAGTAAACGCATAATTTACTGCCAGTACACTCACTAAGGAAGCAAAAATACCTAAAAAATATCCCGATGTATATTTGGAAACCAGAAAAACAGCTAATGTAAAAAACATTGGTATCAGTGGGTGTATATTTAAAACCTGCTGCACCAAAAGACAAATTCCAAAAAACATCAAAAGTATCAGGGCGGTAATGCCTGGCTCCTTTGCTCTAATGAATCCCTTTTTTATGGATGCTACGAACATCTTTTTTACCCTCCATTGTCGAATTATACCATAATCACCTTCTGTGTATGGCTAAGATACGGTAAAGATTTTACATTAAAATATGGGAAGATAAAATCATATTTTGTTGAAAAATAATCCGGAATGTATTATACTCGTTAACAGAATTACATTCCGTTAACGGCATAACATATAGAATAGCATTTATGAGCATGGAAATAGTGAGTTGAGAAATATAAGAATTAGGTTTATTTCAAAATAGGATTGTCAGGAGAAATTGAATGATGGAAGAAAAATCAGGAAATATCACGACAAGAGAGCTTTGGGCACGTTTGTTTCAGGCACCTGCTGTGGATGCTTTTTTTCAGGAAAACGGAGATGCCTGTAGTCTTCCGAACTTTTCAGAATATATCAATGAATTGTGTAATGTCAGGCAGGAAAAACCGGGAACGGTCATCAAACGTAGCAATATTGAAAGCTCATTTGGACACCGCCTGTTTTCGGGGACACGAAATCCGTCCCGCGATACCGTCCTTATGCTGGCATTTGGGTTTGAGCTTTTGCCGGATGATACGCAGCAGATTTTAAAAGTGGCAAGACAGACTCCATTGCATCCGAAGGTGAAACGGGATGCAGTGATTGCATGGTGTCTGCATCATCATAATACGGTTGTGGAGGCACAGCAGATTTTATATGAGCATCATCTGCCACTTATGGGAGGTGCCAAATTTGAAGCTTGAGGATTTTTTAATCGCATTTGAAAATGCAGATGCCACTTCACATTATCCGGCGGATTTTCTGGGAGAATATACGATGATGGAATGTCTGTCAGAGCGAAATGGTGTGGATACGTTTCTGGTACAAAATCAGACCGGTCAGATGTTTATTGCCAAATGCTATGATGTGGAGATTTGGAAGCAGACAGGAGAAAAACAAATTCTTAGTGAATTACAGTCTGTTCATTTACCAAAACAGATTGCAGTATTTGAAAATGAAAATGTGCTGGTAACAGTACGGGAATATATTGATGGGATCTCTTTGGACCGCTACGCGATGGAAAATGAATTGTCATCGGATGAAATTACCAGAATCTGTATCAGGCTTTGTGATATTTTAGAAATACTACATCACAGAAAGAATCCTGTCATCCACAGGGATATTAAGCCACAGAATATCATCGTAAAGCCGGATGGGGAAATTGCGTTGATTGATTTTGATATTGCACGTATTTTTCGGAGTGAAAATGATACAGACACTTATTTTTTTGGAACAGTCGCATATGCGCCGCCGGAGCAGTACGGTTTTTCACAAACGGATACGAGGACGGATATCTATTCCTTTGGTGTCCTTTTACGGTATCTGCTGACCGGGAGTACAAAGGAGAATAAAAATATTCGTGTTTACCGTCCATTAGGAAAAATCATAGATAAATGTACTGCTTTTTCACCAAAAGAGCGTTTTTCGGATATTTCGCAGGTGCGCAGAGCTCTTGTATCTGCCAATCCAAGGGCACAGCTGTTAAAAAAATTGAAAATCAGCGGAGTCATTTTACTTATGGTCTGTCTGGTTTCTTTTGGCGGGAGAAAGCTTTATCAGTATATTACTTATGACCCATTTACAGATACCTCGATTCCCGGTGCCTTAAATGATAAAGAGCGGATTCAGGATGCGGTTCGCTATATGAAGGATAAATATAAAACAGAGCTTTTTGATTCTTCGCTGGAGGAGCATGCGACGATGGGTTTTGTTCGAAAAGCACTCATGGAGCTTTATGGATTCGATAAAGAATATGTGTATGCCTGTCAGGAGGAAGGGGAACTTCCGGAAGAGGGAGAAGCCTATTTCTTTCCATGGGATCTGGATGACGGGCAGACTGTCAGACGGGATACGATGGTCTATACGGCGGTAAAGGTACACGATGCTAAGATGGTTGCCGACTGGTCAGACCTTAAGGATGACACAGGGGAATATCCGGGGGAACGTGTGGCGGTGGCATTTGCCGAAAAGACAGGCATTCTGACCGGTGCGAACAGACCGTATGACATTACGGTGGGGGAAGTGGCACTCATTTTGGCAAATACGGACAGGGTTTTTGAAGCAGCAAAGGATTCGTAATCACTTTGTTTTTATCTGCATATGGAATGACTATGAATTATAAAAGTGGTCTGGCAGACCACTTTTTTTCGTGCTTTTTTGCTATAATAACAGATATGCAGTATCAGGAACAAACGGAACGCTGTCCTGATATATATGGTCATATCTGCTGTTTGCAGAGGAGGCCAATATGGATAACAAAAATCTTTACGAGTTAAAAGGAGGATTAGAAATTATGAGATGGAAAAAAATAACCGCAGGAATGCTTTCGCTGGCTATGGTATTTTCCAGTGTCAGTGGCATCGGCAGAATGGAGAAAACGGCAGAGGCTGCCGTGGCATCCAAACTTCAGGCTCTGTCCGGTCTGTATGTAGCAGAGTATATGGAGTGGGACAATGACAGGGTAAGAACAGATACGGATGCTTCTGGAAATACCGTTTTAGTCAATGGTGATGGAGAGCAGATTTCTTATCGGGATCAGGACAACCCGGAGTATCTGACAAAAGGTATCAGTGAAGAATGGGGACAGGGATTTGATAATAATGATGAGCAGTGGTTTGACTATATCGCAGACGGAAAGGTGACGCATGTCAATCCGTCAGAGCTTACCATTACTCATTTAGACGGTACCCCGTGCGATGAGATTACGGTTACTGCGAAGGAGAGTGATCCGAGAGTTGCTGTCTTTCATGTTAATTCTTTGGAGAGGGTAAAAATTACCTATAAGGGTGCAGAAGTAAATAATACTCTCATTGGAGAGTTTGAACTGCGTTCCGGTTTTTATACGAGTGAAACGATGTCTCTGGATTCCCAGATTACAGGGGATGTAAATATAGTGAGTGGTAAATCAAAGGAGCTGTATTTTCACATGACGGAGGCCTGGGAGGAAGCGGGGTTTCGTTTTGAGCCGGAGAGTGCTGTGACTGTACGCTATTGGGATGATGAAAATCAGAAGGATGTGGAGCTGTCCGGAGCGGAGGCAAAGGAATATGTAACACTGACACCTGTTTCAGAAAATGATCCGCATCATTTGATTTACAAGGCAGCAGTTCAGGGGAAAAGCACCACTGAAAACGGGTTTGAACTGATCCTTCGCTATACAGCGTATAATCAAAACGATGCATCCGACACACGGGAAGATGACAGAAGGGTTAATATCCGTATCGTAGAGGGGAATATGCTCTATGCTGCAAATGCGGATGATCTGACCGTAAAAGGGGACAGATATGTATATGCTGCAAATGCATATTTTTCTTCTGATGGCTGGTATGGTGCAGGAAGCACTGTCTCTCCTGTTTATATGCTGTTTCAACATACCGATGAAGACGGAGCATTATCTACGGTGTCGGATTTATCAAAGCTTACTTTTTATCGTTCTGAATATAATGAGGAACAGGAGAAGGATGTCTTTACCAGGGCAGATGCAGGGGAATTAAAGGTAGAAAAAGCATATGCCGATTCTAATCTGGTCAAAGTCTCTTATACCGGCGGGCCGATTGAATTCTCGAACGAGTATGTAGTTACCTATGACGGGGCAGAGCCAAGACCATATGATGAGCACAGGAGTATTTCCATTGCCTTTGGTCCGGCAATTCTGGCGAATGAGATTGGTACGTATTCTTCTACGGAGGTCAGTGATTCCACTTATGCAAAGGAGTTCCATACAGATGGGGTGACCGATTTGGATATCTATGCAGCAGCTTTGGATGTGTCAGATAGGATATTTTGGAATACGGTTCATTCTGTTTCGTTAAAAAGCTTCACTTTGACAGATGAGAATGGCAATGACCTTTCTGCAAAGGTGAAAACGGAAAAAAACATTACATTCAAGGAAGAAACCGGTCATACTACTATTTATGGTGAGAAGTTTACGATTCCGAAAGGAACGCTAAAATCATCTGCGAGATTAAGAATGGAGTTTACTGTTCAGGCTACCGGTGGGGATGGCAGGGAAAATAATTATGAAACGAGCTTAAATACCTATATTTTCTATTCAGAGCCTGTGAATACGCCTGCTACGAAGGCAAAAAATCCGATGACGTTAAAGGTTTCTAAAAAAACATACAGTCAGAAAAAGGATTTGACGAAAAAGAAAACGTTTAACATTGGTGTGAAAAAAGCACAGGGAACGGTAACATACACGCTGGATGCAAAGGCAAAGAAAGCGAAAATTACCGTATCAAAAAAAGGAAAGGTTACTGTTCCGAAAAAATGTAAAAAGGGCAGTTATACCATTACGGTAAAAGCAAAAGGAAATGCGAAATATCTTTCCGGAAAGAAAACTGTCACGATTAAAGTGAAATAAAAAATAGGAAATATCAGACAGATTACGAACACAGCCATAATTCCATGTGGGATGGAATTATGGCTGTATCTTCCGGTGGGATGAGAGAAATCTCTTTACATTTTTTGGATGAATGTTTAGATGGGGTGTAACTAAGTGCAGGGACAAGTATGCTTTTTTTGTTGAAGCTCCGAAGGATTTATGGTAGTATTCTATTTGATTTTTTATAGTGAACGACAAAAATAAAAATACTTTTGTCTTTTGCTATAGTTTACATGTGAATTTTATACGAGGAGGAAATGCTATGGATATGAAAGAAAAGCTGCATACGGGAGAACTGTATCTTCCGGGGGATGAGGAAATCATGAAGGAGCAGGTGGTATACCAGGATCTTTTGTGTGAATATAACCTGACAAAACCTTCCGAATCTGAAAAAAGATCAGCCTTATTAAAGAAAATGCTCGGGGACTGCGGGGAGGGCGTTTATATCGAAGCACCGTTCTATGCCAATTTCGGAGGCCATCACTGCCATTTTGGAAATATGGTATATGCAAACTATCATCTTACCTGTGTGGATGATACGCATATCTATGTGGGGGACTATACGATGATTGGTCCGAACGTGACCATTGCTACAGCAGGACACCCTGTTCTTCCTGAGCTTCGTGAAGAGCTCTACCAATACAATGTGCCGGTCCACATCGGAAAAAACTGCTGGATTGGTGCCGGTGTCATAATCCTGCCGGGCGTTACGATTGGGGACAATACGGTGATTGGTGCCGGAAGTGTCGTGACAAAGGATATTGCTGCGAATGTAGTAGCCGTTGGAAATCCCTGCAGGGTAATGCGGGAAATAGGTGAGCATGACAGGGAGTTCTATTTCAGGGACAGAAGGATTGAAATAGAAGGCTGGGAAAGGGAAAAACAGGGAACAGAAAACAGGACTTGTGACTGACCTCTACTCCATTTTTTGTATCTGGTTCAGGGTTTTCCATTTACGGGGCGATATATCATAAATGCGTCGGAAGGCTCTCGAAAAGTGCTGTGGATCCGGGTAGCCCACAGAATTTCCTATGTCTGCAATGGAAAGTTTCGTAACCTTTAGAAGCTCGGCTGCCTTGCTCATGCGGTAGTTCATTAGAAAATTCTGGGGAGTCTGTCCCGTCGCTTTATGAAAAATGCGCCCAAAATAGCTTCGGTCAATGCCGAGGACATTTGCGATGTCCTCTACGGTAATCTGATTTTGGAAGTTCTGTTCAATATATGCAAAGGCTTCCGAAATATAAAAATCATGTACACTGTTACCGGTAGGCTGTACAGGAAGCTGGATGGACCGGATAAATAAATCTAAAAACAGATACAGGTGTCCGATGATGCATAAAGGAGGGGAATCCGGATGCTGAACAATAAATTTCATTTCATTCTGCATATCTAATCTTAAATCCTTATATTGTGCATGGTAAACAGGAGAATCTTCAGAAAGCTCTACAGAGGTTAAAGCCTCTCTGACACGCAGCCCGTCGAATTCTATCCACATATATTCCCATGGATGATCAAAATCAGCGGTATAAGTGGTTTCCTGCTTCGGAAAAATCATGAAGCCCTGTTCGGTACGGATTTGGTAGGTTCTGTTTTCTCCCTGTTTGTCTTTTGCGACCAAAGCTCCGGTACCGGACAATACGAAGTGAAACAGATAGTGATTGCGTCTTGCCGGACCAAAGGAATGTCCCGGTTTGCATTTTTCGCGTCCGAATTGATACAGGTTCAGGTCTACAAAACGTTCATTGGGAAAAATAGAAAATTCTAAGTCAGGCATAGCATTCTCTCCTTAAATTTTGTGGGATATACGTTTTTTTTCAAAACAGCAAAAATCAAAAAGTGCCAAAATGCGTTCTTTTTGTCATTATAGCATAAAAAGTCACAAAGTGGTAAAAAATATCCTTTCTTTTTCAATGTTCATACGAATATTGGCAAGTTATAATAACCACGTAATAAAAAATTAACTACTTTTTATCACATTGCGATTCATATAGAATCCAAAAAGGAGGATATGACTATGAGGAAAAAAATTATTTGTACTATGTTGGTTTCTGCAATGACATTATCTTTGACAGCGTGCGGAGGAGATTCAAATTCTTCGAATGGAGATTCCGGAAAATCTTCTGTGGATACATTACAGGTGGATATCTGGGATAATAACCAGTTAGCTGGCTTACAGCAGATTGCGGATGAGTGGACAAAGGAATCCGGAGTGAAGGTGCAGATCAATGTGGTGGATTGGGATAACTATTGGACGCTTTTAGAGGCAGGAGCCTCCGGCGGTGAGATGCCGGATGTGTTCTGGATGCATTCTAACACGGCACAGATGTATATGGAAAATGATTTGCTGCTTCCATTGGACGATTACATAAAATCCGATGATGCGATTGATTTAAATAATTACTATGAGGGAGTGGTAAATCTTTATAAACGTTCAGATAATGGAGTTCAGTATGCATTGCCAAAGGATCATGATACGATAGCACTTCTCTATAATAAAGCTATATTTGATAAATACGGAGTAAACTATCCTACAGATGACTGGACATGGGAGGATGTAAGGGAGGCAGCAGAGAAAATTACAACCGCAGGCAAATCTGACGGGGTATATGGATATGCTGTGAATACCTCAAATAATCAGGACGGCTGGTACAATGTAGTATATGATTATGGTGCGCAGGTCATCACGGACGATCATAAGGGCACCACGATAGGCTCTGAGCAGGGAAAGAACGCTATGGAAATGGTAAGGCAGCTTTTAGAGGTTTCTGCACCACAGACGACAGTAGCAGAAACCGGGACGGATTCCCTGTTTATGTCTGGTCTGACTGCTATGATCACACAGGGTTCCTGGATGATAAACAGCTTTTATACTGCAGAAAATTCAAAGGATTATGCATGGGCGATGCTTCCTTATGCAGATGTAAATGGAAATGGTTCCTGCGACAGTGGGGAGAGATTTTCCGCATACAATGGTCTGGGGTGGGCAGCTTCCAAGTCTACAAAGGATCCGTCAGCAGCATATAGTCTGATTTCGTATTTCTGTTCAGAAAAAGGGCAGAAGGAGCAGGCAAAGTTAGGGGTTACAATGGGCGGCATGAAAAATGTATCTGAGGATTTTGCAAGTGCATTTGACGGAATGGACGTTTCAGCCTTTATAAAAATAGAGGAGGAGGGAGATTTATTCTTCCGGCCTTATACCAGAAATACCACGGTTTGGGAAGACAGCATTCAGCAGGATGCATTTTTAGCCGCATGGCAGAAGCCGTCGGATCAGGCACTCATGGCAGAAGCCTGTGATAAGGCACAGAAAATTATTGATGATGCGATTGCAAACGAGTAATTATACGCATGAACGGTATAACATTTATGCGACCGACCGCAACCTGTCTTTGATGCTTTAGAGAAAGACAGCACCAGAGCAGCTTGTGGCCGGCGTGAAAGTCTATGTATGTCAAAGGAGGGAATGGTATGGATAAATCTCCGAGAAAGAAAAGAACATCAGCGAAAAAAAGAGAAGCGGTTTGGGCATATCTGTTTGTGGCTCCGACAATGCTTGGACTTTTCATTTTAAACTTTTACCCGATTTTTAATACGGTCTATCAGTCCTTTTGCAAGACCGGGGATTTCGGAAGAGGAAATATTTTTGTAGGTCTGAAAAATTATGATGCTGTGTTTCGGCAGAAGGAAACCTGGCAGTCCTTATGGAATACGATTAAATACGCTTTGATTGAAGTGCCGTTTGGGGTGGTGATTGCGCTGGTTTTAGCAGTGCTGCTAAATAAAAAGCTAAAGGGGCGTTCGATTTACCGGACCATCTTTTTCCTGCCTATGGTCTGCGCACCTGCTGCGGTGGCGATGGTCTGGAAATGGCTGTATAATACACAGTTTGGGCTTTTGAACAACGCATTCCATGTCAATGTTTCATGGATTTCGGATAAACATATCGCATGGATTTCCGTAGCGATTATCGGAGTCTGGTCCATCATCGGATATAATATGGTTTTGTTTTTATCCGGACTGCAGGAAATTCCAAAGGATTATTATGAAGCAGCGTCAATAGACGGTGCATCCGAAGTGAAGCAGTTCTTTTCCATCACGGTTCCGCTTTTGAGTCCGACTTCGTTTTTTATCGTACAGACGAGAATCATAGGAGCACTTACTGTTTTTGATCTGATGTTCATGGTGATGGATAAGACAAATATAGCACTGCCGAAGGTT
>JAFVAA010000078.1 GCA_017476305.1 Lachnospiraceae bacterium | reverse complement strand
TAGAAACAGCTATCGGAAATATTACTTCCGTTCGTCATACAGGCAGCATGGCAGTCTTACTGATTCATCTTGAAAAATGATGTCATTTTTTCTTTATCCGGATCGCTGTAGTAAGCATACTGTAAAATTTCATATTTCGTCAAAAGCTCCGTCACCTCATCCGGCTGCTCGGAAGCATTGTAATTATGCCAGACTCCCGCATCATCCATATAACCATTCACATTCATCGCAGGAATCGTACCGGAAACCTTTTCGATGAACTGATTGTACAGTGGCAGATCAATGCCTGCCTGCTTTAAAAGCAGGTTTTCCAGATAGTTATTACTGAGCACTGCATTTCTGCTCTCTGCAATGTCATAGTTTGCCCAGATGATAAATGGCGTGATGTACCGTTTCTGAATATCCTGCAGCTTCCACTCGCTTTCGCTTTTTTTCATGATTTCTTCATAAAATTCAGTTTCAATGGAAGGCTGATGGTCTCCAAACATACAGATAATCGTCGGCTCCTCCTGCTTCTCAAAGTATTCCACGAGGTATTTGAACGCATCATCGGAAACCTTCGTCGCAGACAGAAACTCCTTCGCTTCCTGATAGTACGAACCCTTTACATACACAGGATCCTCCCAGTTCGTATTTGTCAAATATCCTCCGTGATTCTGAATCGTCATATCGAAACAGTACAAAGGCGTTCCCTTTTCTTTCTGTTCATACATCTCTATGACCTTCTTATAGCTTTCCTTATCGCTGATATACCGGACATATTCCGGATTTTTAAAGTCCTGAATCGTGATAAAACGGTCAAATGCCATACTCTTATAGGTTTTAATGCGGTTCCAGTTCTGCCCGCTGCTCGGGTGCACGGCAATCGTGCTGTAGCCCATGCCCTTCAGATAGGACGGAAGGGAGACGGTACTCTCATGCATGAACTGCTGATAAACATTGCTCCCACTCGGGAAAAACTTCATGGAGTTTCCGGTCATTGCCTCGAACTCCGAATTACTGGTTCCTGCACCATATACGGAAACATAATCCTTTCCGTAAATCGTATTTTCTGTCAGACTGTGCAGAAAGCTCAATGGATCCTTATTATAATTCGGTTCGGCAAATAAATTGTAATCTGCCAGACTTTCATTCATGATCAGGATGATGTTTGGCTTTTTCTCCCCCAGGGTTTTTACTGTAGAAAAATCCGCATTTGTCGTAAAAGCTTCCCCGGTTTCTTTATCAATTCTCGTCTTTTTCGCAGGAGCTGTCTTCTTTTCTTCCTGAAACTCCTCTAATATCTCTTCCACTCTTGCTTCCGAATATCCGGAAGGCTTGGATACACTTAGATAGTGCAGGTTCAAAAAGAAATTCATGAAAAAACCGTTTGTCCTGCAGGAGGAAACCTTGTTCCAGACATTGTCCTCGATTTTAAATGACGATAAAATCTGTGTATTGTACAGTAAAAGGATTACCATGACAGAAACAACGGCAGGGGTTCCTCTTTTTATGAGCTTTTTCTGCCATGCACCTTTTTCTCTCTTTTTCCGGATTCGCAGGAGAAAGAAACACCATATGAAAAATGCCGGTATCATGATAAACTGCATCGGTGTCAAAGATATGGTATAGGTACCGGACACCTCTGCTGCTGTTCCCAGTGCCAAAAGATCGCCAGGTAAAAACGGGGTTCCCCTGACGTTTAACAGCACCAGATTCGCCACTCCTGATAAAAACAGAATAATGTCCAT
>JAFVAA010000077.1 GCA_017476305.1 Lachnospiraceae bacterium | reverse complement strand
ATCCGTTTTTCCAAA
Source organism: Lachnospiraceae bacterium (assembly GCA_017476305.1). Lineage (GTDB taxonomy): Bacteria > Bacillota > Clostridia > Lachnospirales > Lachnospiraceae > Butyribacter. The sequence goes on along the minus strand of JAFVAA010000077.1, from coordinate 2,637 downwards.
AGCTCTGCCTCTCTCCAACCAGTTTTCGTCAGAGAATCCTTTTCGTAATCTGGATCTGCGTGCCTTATGATTACTAACTTCATTTTATACTCCTTTCTCCACTATTCCATTTCTGATATACAAAGGAGCTTTCGCAAAATGTTCTGCTTTAATTTTTGACAGTTCCTAAGTAAAAATCAAAGAATTTCTAAGCTTTAATATCTTTTTCAGTTCTAAAGCAATCGTCTGTAAATCCTCATTTACCCGCTCTGTATGTCCATATAAATCATCAAATAGCCTGTTTAAATTTTCTTCAAAATTTGCCGGGAGCTCTGAACAATTCTTCATACAAAATTCCATCAGCCTTTTTTCTCCCGGATGCGTCAAACGATTGAGTGCAAATAAAATATCAAAATAGGATTCTAAAAAAGCCGTCTTCCGGTGTAAAATACTCACTTTATCTCCCCGCAATATCGCCTTTTCTATTTGATGCGTATATGCAGGCATAGTTTCCAGCAAAAGATTCCAGTTTCTGGTGACAATATTCCTTCGAAGCTTATCCGGATATGGAACTGTAAACCTTCTTTTCATTCTTTCAAGCCTTCCATACTCATCATAAAGAATCTTACATTTTAAAAGATTATCCCACAGACATGTCGTATATCCATTGGATGCCTGATACTCCTCCACCACATTTGCAATGGATTCCTTTAAATCGTCTAAATTCCGATATAAAACTTCGATATCCACACCATTCTTTAAAGTACAGTCATCCTCACATTCCCAGTACCTGTTTCCGATTTCCATGTAATCACAGTATTTTCCTAAAATATTCCTTCTAACCTTTTCCTCTATCGGGGAGGTTTGGTATACATAAATATCATAATCTGATTTTTCATCAAAATGTTCCCCTGCCCTGGAGCCTCCCAGTGCAATCGCCTCCACTTCCTCCAGACCGGAAAATTCCTCCAAAAGCTTATCTACCTGTTCCTTATCTACCGGCTTCATATCTTCCCACCCCTTTACGTTTTTTACCCGCAAACTCCCAAAAACAATTCCCACTGCTTTTCTGATTCAGTATAACATGATTGTCAGGTTGGATGCAAGAAAAAGAAAAGCCATGCCTGAAACATCCTTGGGCATAGCTTTTTTACTAATCAAGAATCTCCCCGTCTCCGAAAAACACCACCACCTGCCATAGCAGAAAGGAGACTCGAAGGCAGATTTCTACCGGAAACTGCAGCGAAATTGATGTCTAATACCCCTGTGTCATCAGATGCCACTCCCCGTTTCTTTCTCTGGCAAGCCACCATCTCCAGTCAGGATAATCCCCGATATCCAGACTTCCGTCACCATGGGTATTCGAATGATAGCATCCCTTAAACTCTATACACTGGGTAAAAACCGGCTTTTTTCCGTCTGCAAATTCTTCATATTCTTCATATCCTTCTGCAAACTGATTCATCCATCGGAGATTCTCTCCACAGTTGCACTCATCTGATGTATAGCTAAGCTCCTTTATTTCACAATCCGTAAAAAGATTTTTAAACTCCTCCACGATCACCTGCACAGCTGCCATCCTGTCCTCCTTTGTATAAAGCTTTGACTCCCCCAGATCAATCGTAGCATCCTTTGCAAGAATTCCCGACTTCCACAGATCAGTCTTGTTATCACCAGAAATCCTTCCTCCACCGAAGGACTCCGGTGATTCGAACCGGAGGAGCATATCATGCTTTTTGTCCACCAGATAGTGATGATTATAGCCATCGGAATAATACGCATAGCCAAGTCCCTCATACTTTTTCGGCAGACCTTCCTCCCACAGCCACAGAATCCTTCGCTCCTCTGTCTCCTCATCTGCCAAAAGCGACTCTAAATCCTCATCTTCTTCAGCCAGGGTAACGGCCTTCTCTCCGTCCACCACATAAAAGTCTAAAAACATATCCGCAAACCGTTTGATACCATGCAGCGGATCTTCTGTATTTTCTGCCGCATCCAATCCCTCTATAAATCCATAATCTTTGCTAACATAATCCACCAGATTTCCATCCACATCAAAGGTAAAGTCAAGTCTTAGCGTCACCTTATCATAATCCTCACTGTTTGCAAGACTATAGGAACGAAGCTTTTGCCCGCTTTCATCCATATAGATTCCGGTATGCCACACACCATGATTCGCAAGCTCCTCCTTCACTCCCCGGTCCGGTACAAATTCATATACCTGATTCGTCAGTTCATAGAGCTTTCTTTCCAAAGAATCTCCCTGCTTTTCCGAATGCTCATCCGGCAAATCCGCTACAGGCACCATACGGATGATTCTGGTCGTCGTTTCTCCCGCGGTTCCGGACCCCGAATCTGCTGCCCCAAGTCCGATATATGTCACCTCACCATTCTCCGCTTTTAAGATTGGAGAATATCCATCCTTTTCATTCGGTACCGGCGAAAAATCTCCCGGAGGCGTACTGATGGAAGTTCCATTCTCTGTAGAAGTATGATATTTCGTCACATCCCCGTCATCCTCAATTCCGAAAAACTGATACGTCATAAAGTTCCCAAAATTCGGATTGATGGTCTGCCCCTGTCCGATGGCAAAATCATCTGCCTCCCCATCTCCGTCATAATCAGCCACTCCTAAAGAAAACGCAGGGAAATAGCACT
>JAFVAA010000805.1 GCA_017476305.1 Lachnospiraceae bacterium | reverse complement strand
GGCACTTTTTTTGCGTTCTGAGCCGGGGATGTGGGAGGTATTTTTCCGGTTTGCCGGTATCGGGGTTCAAGGGGCTGCTCCCTTGCCAGTGTAAAACGCAATGCGTTTTACGAATCTGGCAAAAACTGTACGCAAGGTTTCGGGACAGGCTGGGGAGGTATCCGGAGAGTATGGTGTACGGATACGGGATCGGATCAGGGTGGGAAAAAGTGGTGTCAGATTTCGGGGCAGGCAGGAGAAATTTTAAGTTATCGGTGCGGATATGGGGAATCCGGATTCGGAGCAGTCCGGGACTGGTGGGGGTATTTATGACAGGTAAAGAGAAAGGAGTGGATAAAGAAATTTCTAAAAAGCAGGTCAGAAAGCAGATTTGAAAAAAGGAGCAGGGAAAGAAAGGAGCAGGCGGTCTTATGGGGAAAAGTAAACAGGGTGTGGAGCCGAGGAAGAATTATACGGTGTGGCTGTCGGAGCAGGAGCAGAAGACGCTCTTGAAAAAAGCTGGGGAGTGCGGTCTGAAAGCGTCGGAGTATATCCGAAAGCTGATTACAGAGGGCGGCATCTGAAGCATGTCGGGAGGACACGCCCGGAGAAGAGCCTTGAGAACAATCCGGCTGTGGCAGATGTGCTGGAGTATCCTCTGGCGGTGGGAGACTCCGGGCAGAACTGAAAAGGCAGGAGGCAGAACGCCAGAAACAGGAGCGGTTCTGGATACTTTACGAAGAAATGTGGGAGAACGGGGGTAAGACTGCACAAAAAAAGTCCACTTCCCTTTTCGATATCCATAAAAAAGCAGCATTGATTTCTCTTCGACATATATAATTTCATGGCATCAAAAAAGCCCTCTTAAATCTCCATGAACCTAAAAGGGCTTTTCCTATTTTTTATTTCATTTAGTATGTTTCCGCTTCACCGTATAATTTCATTGTATCCATTCAATCTTTTCGTAACCTTCAAATATGAAAAATAAATTCTTATCTATCATTTAAGCTAGTCATTAATCAAATAAAACTCTGGACATTGTATGAAATTATTTTATCTCATCTAATTGACCTTTGTTTTTCAAATTGTTCCATGTTAAATCTTTGACTGTAATGCCTTTCTCCTTAGTTATCTCTGAAATAGTTTTGTCGTATAGGTTTTTTTTAGATTTTTTTCCATGAACTTGATATGTTGTTTTCGTTGCTTTTCCATGTGACGGTTCAATTACCCAAGTCTTCTGTGCAATCATTTCTGCATTTGAGGAAGTCACTTTATAGTATTCTTCATAATAATAATCTTTATGACCACCTATCCATCCAAAAACATGATTATTGGAATAAATAGTAAAATCCCCACCATATTTATTACTTCCTATCATGGTAACTTGTTGATTATAATACGCATATATTTGATATGATATATACCCTCCGGCAATAATCAACTCATTTTTACCATCTCCATTAATGTCAAAAAAGGCATACGGCAAAGATAATTCTCCCGAACCCGTTTTAGGATTTGCATATTCATCCTGTTCCATAAAATCAATATAAGCCTGTTCTTCAACAGATGATTCATTCTCTTCCTCGACGCTCATCTTATTAATTTGATAGTCTGGTGAAATAGTTATTTCCTCATTACTAGAACGACTTCCACAACCACTAAATAACGCACATACCATTACTAACACTATTGTTTTTTTCATTATAATTTTAATCATTCCAATTCTCCTTCACTATTTTATTATTATACCAATCTTTTGCTCTTTTTGCTCGTTCCTTATTTCTTTGCTTCACATTTTCCGGTCTTAAATAACATGAACAAAATACTTTAGCAAGTTTTGCCGGAGGTTGTGTTGATGTTATAAATTGTTTTGCTGTTAATTTTAAGGGACTATGATATTTTTCAGTTCCCATTTTTTCATACCATTCTTTCACATCTGGATTCGTAGAAGTCATCGTTTTCCACATATACTTAAGTTGCTTTTTTGCCATTTTAGCCGGATTCTGATTTACAAGTTTATTTGCTTTCTTAGCATTAAGTTTCATTGATTTGAAAAATGTACTTGACGGAGTCCATTGACATAAGCCATATCCACTATACCATCCCGTGGTAACATTCCATCTTTCCCATAATCCTGGATTCATTCTACATTCCTCAATAATATTTCCGATTAATGCCGCAACCGCTTGCTTAGACAACTTACCACTAATTCCAATACCTTTTTGAGTCAATAATTTTTCAATATAAGTCGCATTTTTCTTCTGTTCAGCTAATGATAGGTAACTAATATATTTTCGTACATTATTAGGCATTCCTGGCCATGGATCTGTACATGCTTTTCCAAAAAAATTAGCACCCCCTCCTTTATTATATATGTTACTAGTTACATTATCTACATCATTATTTTTTTTACCTAAAATATGTAATGATTGCTTTTCACAATAGTTATCATTTAAAGCCAATACTTCTTTTCCTATCAAAATTGTACCCAATAGCAAAAAAAATATTATTTTCAATTTTCCTAAAATAAATTTCACCATATCCTTTATCCTTTCTCAATTTATAATCCTTAATTAGAGTATAATACTATTTTCTCCAAATAACAACATTTTTTTATATTCACCTCACAGTAGAAGTTACCATTCACGCCTTAGCCGATTAGGAAAAATTTAATATTACTATGATTTGTGACATATTAAGTTGCAGATTTCAAAGGGATGAAGTTCCGGTATTGATAGGAATTTCATCACTTTCTATATGACATTTTCTACAAAAATCATAGTGTATATTTGTGCAAGATTTTATTAACTATGTATTGATTTTG
>JAFVAA010000076.1 GCA_017476305.1 Lachnospiraceae bacterium | reverse complement strand
ACCTGCATCCACCTCCCCATCTGCTACCATCTTAGCCACCTTGAAACCGGATATCGGATAATCAAATCGTTCCCTGCTGTCCGTTCCTACATCAATTACCTCATGCCCTTTACTTTTTAGATATTCCCTGATTTCATTTTTCATATCGATTGCTACATGATCATTTCCAATTGCAAGTTTCATTTTTCTTCCTCCTTTATTCCCTGGTTTGACAATTCAATCATTTTATCAAAGACCGGATAGACTCGTTCCGGTATCATCGTATGCGGAATCGTCATTTTAATTTCTTCTATGGATAATCTTCCTGCAAAATTTTTCACAAATGCATTTTTAGAAAGCTCTGGTTCTTTTTCCTCGAAATACTTCTTTGCAGACTCCCGGCCTAAAAGTTCTTTTAACAGGGAATCCTCAGTGTACGGCACATACTCGTAGGATAAAACCGTCTCGTATTCAAAGTGATACGTGCCAGAACCAAGAGTTTCTTCCTGTCTGTCAGGAAGGCTGACCACTGCCTCCGTATTTTCCGGAATATGAATATCTGCCTTCATTTTCCCATCCTCACAGGACAAGCATACAGACAGTTCTCCATAAGGTGTTTCATAGGCAGCATCTACTGCGTTGATTCCTCGTACCAGTCTCGGTGCGATCCGGATTTTCCGATACCCCGGTTCAAGTGCCGAAAGCCCTGCAAGCTTTTTCACAAGCCAGTCACCTACTGTCGCAAATCCATACTGATTCAGTGAATTCATGGAAAACAGATTAAAGCTGTGATCCGGATTCACGCCATCCCAAAGCTCCCATACCGTAGTAGCACCTAATTTCACCGCATAGAGCCAGGAAGGACAATCTTCTTTCAGTAAAATATCTCCTGCTAACTGATGTAAATTTTCATCGCTTAAAACGTGAAGCAGGTATTCCGTTCCCACAAAACCCGTAAGCAGATGCTTATTTGTCTTGATCAGGTTTAACTTTAACCTGCTTAAAATCCTTTCCCTGTCTTTTTCCTCTGCCAGATGAAAATAGAGCACCAATGCTGCCGCAGTCTGTGTCTCGCTGACAAGCCTCCCTGTAGCTGTAATATACTCATTCCGAAATCTTTGGAGTACTTCTTCATAAAGATTTCGGTAATATTTTACATCTTCCTGCTTATTTAAAACGTCGGCCGCCTTTGCCAGAATATCAATCGAATACAGGTAATACACATTTCCAATCAGATGTGAATCCGTACCCCCGGCCTTTTCATCCATGGATGGTCGAAGTTCTCCGTCAGTTGGTCTGCGATATGGTCCTTTTGGTGCATCCAGAGCCACCCAGTCTCCAAACTGGGAGCTGTTCTCTATCTGCAAAAGTCCTCTCTCTCCCGCCATCCGCTTTGTGTACTCTACGCTCTGTTTCATGCTGCTGTACTGTTCCTCTAAAATTCTGGAATCCCCATACGTCTGGAAAATCATCCATGGCACGATGGTCGCAGCTTCATGCCAGATGGAAACACAGACATGTGTTCGTAAAATATCCGGTACCGTAAGCGGTACGCCAAACTCATCCGACTGTTCCACCTGCAGATCCCTAAGCCACTTTTTGTAAAATAACGCCAGATTTCCATGAAACAGTGCTGTCGGCAAAAAGATTTCCGCATCTCCGGTATAACCCAGTCTTTCATCCCTCTGTGGGCAATCCATCGGAATATCCAGATAATTGGAACGCATCGTCCAGTCTACATTCTTCCAGAGCCTGTTTACGTCCTCATTCGAACAGGCGAAACGTCCGTTCCTTTTAAAATCCGTATGCAGGACACAGGCGGTAAAGTCCTTTTCCTTTACTTCTTCGATACCTTTCACACTGACATACCGGAAACCATGGAAAGTAAACTCCGGTAAAAATACATCCTCTTTTCCGCTGCAGATAAAGGTATCTGTCGCCTTCGCAGTCCTCAGGTTCGTCGTAAAGAGATTCCCATTTTCATCCAAAGTTTCCGCATGGCGCAGGATTACCTTTGTTCCTT
>JAFVAA010000804.1 GCA_017476305.1 Lachnospiraceae bacterium | reverse complement strand
CCGGATTCGCTCTGCCCGTTCCACAAAATCCTCCATAACAGTTTTCACATAGTAGTCCGGTTCGGATTCCACAATGATGTATTTGTCATCCCGAAGTTTTGGCACATCAAGGTCTAGCATATCCTTTGTCTGTACATCTGCAATCTCACGGAAGATATTCATCAGTTCCGGCAAATTGGTAAAACGGTTAAAACGACTTTTAAACCGAAAACCACTGCCCTCTACAGTCAACTCTAATGCTGTTGTGACTTCTCCGAAGTTTGCCGCCCATGAATCAAAATGATTTAGACCTAACTGCTCCAGTGTGCTGCTTTGCAAATATTTCTGCATGACATACAGTTCACACATGGTATTGCTGACCGGTGTTCCCGTAGCAAAGACAATTCCCCTGTCACCATTGATTTCACTTAAATACTGACACTTTAACTGCATATCTGTTGCCTTTTTCGCACCACTGCTACTGATACCGGATACATTGTTGATTTTGGAAAAGATGGCAAGATTCTTAAAATTATGTGCCTCATCCACCATAATGGAATCAATGCCCAGTTCCTCGAAGGTAATCTGCTCATCCTTTCCTGCTTCATCCGACAGTTTCTTTAACTGTTCTTCCAGTCGTTTTTTGTTTGCCTCCATCTGTTTAACTGTCCAGCGTTCCTCATTTCGCTCTTTCATCTCCTGAATGGCGTAGCTTATCTGATCGATCTGCTCCTGTATCATCCTCTGTTTTCGCTCTGCCGAAATTGGAATCTTTTCAAACTGGGAGTGGGACATGATAATACAGTCATAATCTCCCGTAGCAATTCGTGAAATAAATTTTCTTCTCCTGCTTTTTTCAAAGTCACGCTCCGTAGCCACAAGGATGTTTGCCGACGGATAAAGGCGTAAGAATTCTGCCGCCGTCTGACCAATCAATGGTTTTGGCACAATCATTGCTGTCTTGTTTGCCAGTCCCAATCGTTTCTGTTCTATACATGCTGCCATCATTTCAAAGGACTTTCCTGCGCCAACACAGTGGGCAAGCAAGGTATTTCCTCCCATTAAGATTCTTGCCACTGCATTTTTCTGATGTGGTTTTAATTCTATGGATGGATTCATTCCCGGAAACGTCAGAAAAGAACCGTCATACTCCCGAAGTCTGGTGTTGTTAAAGGTTTCGTTATAGTAGCTGACATACTTCTGTCTCCGCTCCGGTTCCTCAAAGATCCACCGCTTAAATGCCTCTTTCATCTGATTTTGCTTTTCCCTTGCAAGCATGGTTTCATTCTTATTGACTTCGTAGTGATACTTTCCATCACCATCGTCAATCTTGTCTTTTACCGTCACTGTCTTTAGGTTTAAGCATGCCTCAAAAATAGAATAAGCATCCAGTCGGCTTGTACCATAAGTCTTTGTGGCTGCCACTGAATGCTTATCTCTTGATTTATTCTCTACAAACCATTCCATCGTGTAACGGTTGAGATTTAACTGTATTCCATTATTTCTGTAATATCTGCTACTGTTTGCTCTTGCATACATCGGAGTGCCAAGCAGTTCAAAAATAAACTCCTCATAATCTTCCTTATCAATCCATGTCGTCCCAAGCCGCACATCAATCTCTGACGCATCAAGGTCTTTTGGCTGAACCTGTGAAAGTGCCGCTACATTTCCTGCAAACAATTCCGGATGACTTTCAGATATTTCTTCTGCCTCCCGCAGTTTCTTTCGGACATTTCCTGACAGATATTCGTCTGACGTTTCCCATCCGACCGATAAATCTTCCTCATTGTAACGTACCGGATTTAAAAAAATAATCCCTGACAGTTCTTCGCATAACACTGCTCTCATAAGTTCTGCCCTTGCATCGTCAGATAAAGTCACACTTTCTCCAACTTTCTGCTCTAATTCTGCCATCTGTTTTCTGATATCCGGTTCATAGATGGAAAGCATAAATGGAATATTGACTTCTCCATACTCATTCATGGAAATGTTAAGTGCCTCAACTGCGGTTTCTACCTTTTCCGGCATATGATTTGGCTTGATGGTCTGCTTATAAAACATGCTTGCTTTCTTTGCATTTCCATCTTCGTCTATTTCTTCCAAGGAACAAAGCAGGGAATAATCTGCATCCTCCCGGAATGCCTTTGCATTGGCTCTGGAATTTATGATTCCATATTTCTTTACAAACACATCATATTTCTCATTTAATATTCGCTGTCCCTCCTTTAGTTCTTCTTCACTGCACCCTTCCGTTTGAATATCAATCAGATGCCTTTCTGCCATTCGGATTTCATCCATCCCTTTCACACGCTCCATATCCTTTTTTGACATTTCTACTTTCGTCATGGTGGAGTTTTCTCTGTAGTATAGGTCATCGCCAATCCATGTGTAGGTATAGTTTCTGACTTCTGGATCAGCAGGAATGACTTCATTACTTTTTTCCTCATCTTCCTCTCGGTCAAAGTCGGTAATCTCTGCATTAAGATTCCGAATCTTGCCAGAAAGTATCTCATAAATATTAAAATCCTCTTCCTCATTGACACAGGCAGTGTAGTTTGAATTTTCTCCAAATAGTCCTGTGACATACTGCATTTTTCCAAGCATCATTTCCGGGTGTTCTACGAAATAGGAGTTTACCTGAATCCCATCCTCTGTTTGTCCTAAATGCACCCAGTCCGGCTCAATGTCGATAGCACGCTCACGCTTTTTGAAAAACAATATATCCGAAGTAACTTCCGTTCCGGCATTGTCCTTAAATGCTCTGGTAGGAAGTCTGATTGCACCAATTAGCTCTGCCCTCTGTGCCAAGTATCTTCTCACTCCGGCATTTGCCTTATCCATCGTTCCCTTTGTTGTAATAAATGCCACAACACCACCGGGGCGCACCTGATCGAT
>JAFVAA010000803.1 GCA_017476305.1 Lachnospiraceae bacterium | reverse complement strand
CATTACCGGAAGCTTCCTCCGATTCTGCATCCCCGGAATCCTCTTCCGCGGCAGAGCCTTCTCCTTCCTCATCCTCCTCCGAAGGTTCTTCCGTAACGACCGGAAAATCACTTTCCGAAATCCCTCCCTCAGGCACTTCTGCCGAAGGCAGTTCAATATCTGTAGCCTTCGTAATCTCTTTCTTGTCCGTATTTTCATCCTGATACAGCCCTAAAATAGGAAGCACCTCTTTCATGACCTCTGAAGAAAATTCCGTAGCAGGTGTACTATGTGCCTGATCCGCTACATGCGGTTCATCAATCACCACATAGACCACTACCTGAGGATTGTCCGTCGGTGTAAACCCGATAAAGGACACCAGATAATTTTTCAAGGCGACCGGATGCTTCTGTGCTGTTCCGGTCTTTCCACCAAATGTATATCCTACGACAGAAGCAGGATTCGCTGTTCCTTCTTCTACCGTTTTTTGCAAATATTTTCTAAGCTTTGCACTTGTATTTTCTGTAATCACCCGTCTGACAAGTGTATTATCCTTTGAAGAAACGGGAACACCAGAAGCACTATCGACCTCTTTTACTACATGCGGCTCATAATAGTTGCCCCCATTGATCACAGCACAAAAAGCTGAAGCCAACTGAATCATCGTCACAGTCTGTCCCTGCCCAAAGCTGGATGTCGCAAGCTCAACTGCATGCATCGTTTCTGCAGTAAACACACCACCGCTCGACTCTCCCGGCAGATCAATACCGGTCTTTTTCCCAAAACCAAAATCATTATTGTACTCCAAAAACTTCAACCGCCCAAGCTTCGCGCCTAACTGCATCAGCACATCATTGCATGAATTCATCAGTGCCTGACATATATCCTGATCCCTGTGGCCACCGGCATTGTAAGCCACACACTTGATCTGTATCCCATTCACCTTTTGATAACCATCACAATAGTAATGCTTCTTTTCACTGGTAATCCCCTCATCTAATGCTGCCGCTACCGTCATCGGCTTGTACGTTGAACCAGGTTCATACGCATCGCTGATGCAGAAATTCCTCCACATCTTATTCAACGCATCTGCCTGCTCTTCATCCGTCATTTTCTTAATCTGACTTTCTGAATACAGTACAGTGAGATCCCTCGGACTATTCAAATCATATTCCGGATAGGAAGACATCGCATAGATTTCCCCGTTCTGAGGATTCATAATGATACACCCCATATTTTTGGAACCCACTTTTTTTTGAAACTCATTCATATGTCTCTCTAAAATCCCCTGTACGTTGACATCAATCGTCGATACAATATTATTCCCGTTCGTAGCTTCCCTGACAGTTTCCACCAGATTCAGATTCGAATCATAATATCCGTATTGTCTGCCATTCGTTCCGCTAAGCTCCCTGTTATACTGATTTTCAATTCCCCAAATTCCTTCCCCCTCATCCGAACAAAAGCCAATGATCTTACTTCCTACTGTCGAATAGGGATAATATCTCTCATAGCGTTCATCAAAGGTCACTCCTTTGATCTTACTATTTTCCTCTTTCATTTTCTTAAACTATTTGACCTTTGTCTTTGATACATTTTTATACTCCTTCATTACATAGTATTGCAGATCACTATGCTCCTCCAAAAGCCCCGAAAACTGCTTCTTTTCCATCCCAAAAACCTTTTCCAAGGCCTTGGCAGTCGCCTCGATATAGCTCTCATCAGAGCGAATCAAAAAGGGATCCAGAACCAGATCATACACTTTTTTACTTATGGCAAGCTTATTGCCATTTCGATCGGTAATATCCCCTCTTCGGAAGCTGATCTCCTTACTGCTATAGCTGCGCTGCGCCAAAACCTTCTTCTCATATTCTTTTCCCTTCGTTCTATTCAGACGAAGGACCTGTCCCACCAAAAAAACAGCAACCAGAGTGATAAAGACAAATACAATGAAAATTCGTCCGAACATCCTTCTGGTTCCTATTCTGATGTTTCCTCTGGTATCTACTGCTGTTCTTTTCATAAACCTCTCCTGTAACGATCCCAAAGAGTACGAATCGTTACGGCATCCTCTTTCCCTTCTATTGATACATTATCTGTTCCTGTTCCGTGACCAGTGTGCCGGCACACTAGTCATCCGCACCGGGAATATTAGCATATTGCTTTACCATGTTGCTTTTTTTATTGCTATAGGTATAGATCTGATTTTTCCCCGCATGCACCATCTTCAGTTTTTCTGTAGCAATCTTATAGATATCTGCCAAATTAACTGAATTTATTATATTTTGATTCATTTCATCATTCTGTTCTTTCATCTCTGCAATCTCTGATTGTAAGGATACGATTTCTGACTTCTGCTTTGCCACGGTATTCTTCGCGGACAGATAGGTAAACCCCAGCACGACAACAGACGTCAGCATCGTACTAAGGAACAGAAAAGCACGGCCACTGATACCGGGAAGCTTTACTGGTTTACGCTCCTGATACTGTCTTTCTCTTCTTTCCGGTCTTATTTCCCTTCTTCTGTCAGGTACTGTATTCGCTCCTGGTTCATTTTGTACAAAAGGTACACTTTGTACTTTACGTACCGTATTTCCATAAACATAGCTGCCATAATCACGTTTTGCATAGGAGTGATTCTGATATCCATAGGTAGAGGAATCTCCTTCGCTGCGCCCATATCGGTCGCGGCCATAGTTTTCCCAGTCCATCATCGCCATAGTTTCATCTCCTTCCCTTCCATCAGTCCTTGCTGAATCTACAGATGTAGTTATAAAAAACTACTTGCGTAGTCCGGTTGTCTACTCCTGTAGTATCTTATTTGTGTTCAAAAACCCGAAGCTTTGCACTTTTCGAACGCGGATTTTCTTCCATTTCTTCTTCTGAGGGCAAAATCGGTTTTCTGTTCACTCGTCTCCCCTTCGGAGTTCTTCCACAGACACAAACAGGGAAATCCGGTGGACAAATACACGGATTTTCTGCAGTCTGAAATGCTTTTTTCACAATTCGATCCTCTAAGGAATGAAACGTAATGATACATAATCTTCCTTTCGGATTCAAAAGATCGATCATCCCCTGAATATTTTCCTCTAAAACCTCTAACTCCCGATTCACCTCTATCCGAATCGCCTGAAAGGTTTTTTTCGCAGGATGACCCCCCTGCTTTCTGATTTTCATGGGAATAGAGCATTTCACGATCTCTGCTAAACGGCCGGTTGTTAAAATCGGCTCTTTCTCCCTCTCTAATACGATATTTTTCGCAATATTTTTTGCAAATTTATCCTCTCCGTAATTTCTGATCAGATGGAACAGCTCCATTTCCGAATACCGGTTGACAACATCCTTTGCAGAAAGGCTCTGTCTTTCATCCATCCTCATATCAAGTGGTGCATCAAAACGATAGGAAAATCCACGGTCCGTCGTATCCAATTGAAAGGAGGAAACCCCCAGATCAAGGGTAATTCCATCCACTCCTGTGATTCCAAGCTCCTGCATGACCTCAGACATCTCAGCATAATTCCTATGCACAAGCGTAACCCTGTCACCATATGCCAAAAGCCGTTCGCTGCTGGCGTCAATCGCATACTGATCCTGATCGATCCCGATCAGTCTGCCGCCATCTAAGAGTTCACATACCCTTCTGGCATGTCCGGCACCACCGAGTGTACCATCCACATAGATTCCATCCGGTTTAACCATAAGTCCCTGTATCACTTCCTCCAGCAATACCGATTTATGATGAAATTCCATACACTCTCCTATCTTTTCTCCAGCTCTGCACGCCCTACAGAGAAATGTCCAGATCATCCAATGCACTTTCCAATGCCTCAGGATCATCCTCCATTTCCTGTTTTTCTAACTCTGTTTTATCCCAGACCTCTACACGGTTCATCATTCCTACAAAAACGACCTCCTTCTCAAGAGAAGCCTCCTCACGAAGAAGTACAGGAATTAAAATCCTTCCCTGCTTATCAATCGTGACCTCCATCGCCTTTGACAGGAACTGCCGTTGAATTTTTCTGGTACTTTGATTGGATGGAAGTGCTTTCAGTTTTTCCACAAAGCTCTGCCACTCTGCTTCCGGGTATAAAAACAGACAGCCATCCAAACCATGTGTGACCACGAAGGACTCGCCAAGCTCATCACGATACTTCGCCGGAATGATAATTCTGCCCTTGGTGTCAATCGAATGCTCGTACTGTCCCATGAACATCATTATCACCGCCCTTCTCCACTTTTTTGGTTTTTAGAACCACTTTCACCCACTTTCCACCACTTTCTATCACATTCTATAACTTTTTTGGGAATTTAGCAAGTCCTTTTTTCATTGAATTCAGTTTCTGAAAATCAGAAAACAGAAAAAAACACCATAAAAATAAGCATTTTCCAGCAGACAAAGTTTGTGTCAAATTTTTAACAACCATTTTTCTCTTATGTAGCAAAATATGAAATGATAGGATTTTTAAACACATTTTTTATGGCTGCAAGGATAAGGTGAATCAAATTTGTACATCAAATGAATCATCTTCAGTACATTTCTTCTCCCGTCTTTGAACAAAGGAAGAACAAAGTGCACATCCTCGCGGAGCGTTTTTTGCTTTATAGGAACGAAGTTTCCTATAAAGCAAAAAAAGAAAGCCCATGCGCAAACATAGACTTTCCTCTGTGAAAAACGATTGTTTCCATTAATAGTATTTAGGGCTTCCCAAAAGGCCTGATTTTTTCAGTTCCACATACTCTGCATATGCTTTTTCTAAAATCTGTTTTTCATTTG
>JAFVAA010000802.1 GCA_017476305.1 Lachnospiraceae bacterium | reverse complement strand
TCAAGTGATACTATATATTTTAGGGAGAAATACTATAGAGCCTGTTACTATTTGCAGACAGTACGACTGTGAACTGCAAAATGCCATAGCAAGTGCTACGGCTGGAAAAATCGGGAAGAAATATATGAATAGTTTGAGTAGATTCCAGGCTTGAATTTTATTTGTGATTGCGCTATGGAGATGATTTTCATAGTGCGATCTTTGTCATTGACGAAAAGTGGTGAAGTTGCTATATTATAAGAAATGAGGAAACAGATGTTTTTTGGGGGTGATTTTTATGGGAAAATATCTTAATCCTGGTGTCATGAGCTTTCAGCAGGTCTTAAATTCAGAAATCTATGTAGATAAGACAGGGCTGATTTCTTATATTAATTCACTTGTGAATACGGAACAGCGTTATGCCTGTGTATTGCGTCCGCGCCGCTTCGGTAAAACGATAGCAGCCAATATGCTTACTGCGTATTATGGAAAAGGGGAGAGCAGGCAGTTATTTACCGGCAGGATGATAGCGGAGCGTGAGGGCTGGGAGCAGTATCTCAATCATTTTGATGTGCTGAGAGTGGTTATGACGGATTTCATCAAAGGGGGAAGGAATGTCAGAGAATCTCTTGAAAAAATGCAGAAACGCATTATAAGGGATTTAAAGAGACAGTATCCGGAGGTTGACTATTATGATGAAGAAGACCTGATACAGTCATTATCCGATGTCTATGAGGAGAAGGAGACGCAGTTCGTTATCATTATAGACGAATGGGATGCGGTGTTTCGTGCCTGCAAGGAAGATAAAGATGGTCAGAAGATATATCTTGATTTTCTGCGCGACTGGTTCAAGGATCAGGAGTATGTGGCTCTTGTGTATATGACCGGCATCTTTCCAATCAAGAAATACGGACAGCATTCCGCGCTTAATATGTTTGATGAATATTCGATTATCACGCCGATGCAGCTTGCGCCATACACAGGTTTTACGGAGGAAGAAGTCAAGAATGTGTGTGATAAATATGGACGTGATTATAACAAAGTAAAGGAATGGTATGATGGATACGATGTCATGGATGTCGTGCCGCCAGACCCGAATTATGAGATGCAGAAAGTGACGGGCAGTGAGATGAAGCCGAATCATTATTCCATCTATAGTCCTCTTTCGGTAGTGAAAGCGGTATCGACAGGGATGATTCAAAATTATTGGAATAAGACAGAGAATTATGAGGCTCTGGCTGAATATATCAGGATGAATTATGATGGACTGAAAGAATCGGTAGCATTGCTTATGGATGGAGGAAAGGTCGGGGTGAACATATCAAGTTATCAGAATGATATGACCTCTTTTCGTGGCAGTAATGATGTTCTTGTGATGCTGATTCATCTTGGATATCTTGGATATCATGCAGATACGAGGGAAGTGTTCATCCCGAATAACGAGATACTTGATGAATTTAAAACATCGACAGAATCGGATGAATGGGCAGAAACGTTAAAATCTTTTCGGAAATCCTGTGAACTTCTGGAGGCTACCTGGAACTGTAACGAGGAAAAGGTCGCAAGGATTTTGGAGTGGTTCCATGACAGTGCGGAGAACAGGACCTATCATTCTGAAGAGGCCCTGTCCTATGCGATACAGATGGCATATTATGCAGGACAGAAGTATTATACCACCATACAGGAGCTGGATAGTGGTAAGGGTTACGCTGATCTGGTATATCTTCCGTCACCGAAATGTCCTGATAAGCCGGCACTTCTGATAGAATTGAAATACAATAAATCAGCAGAAACGGCAGCAGACCAGATAAGGAACCGGGAATATATGCAGAAACTGGAACATTATAAAGGGAATCTTCTTATCGTAGGGGTGAATTATAACAGGGATGCCGATGCCGGCGATGATGAGTACAAGCACCATACCTGCAGGATAGAAAAGGCATGAGGGTGATAAAACAGATAATGGTAACCAACTATGGATGGAAACATTATCTGATATGTAACATAACATTGCTATTACGCAGAGGGACAGTTATAATAATGATAACGGATGCGTATGGCGATTTTATGAAGGGAAGGTGTGAGGATGACAGAAAAAGAGCTTGTGAAACAGGCAATTCAGGCGAGGGAAAAATCCTATTCGCCCTATTCGCATTTTATGGTGGGGGCATGTCTGGAAACGCAGGATGGAACGTGTTATACGGGGTGCAATGTGGAAAATGCAGCATATACTCCTACGAACTGTGCAGAGCGGACGGCTTTTTTTAAAGCTGTGAGTGAAGGGGAGAGAGCGTTCAAACGGATAGCGATTGCCGGGGGACCAAAGGATGGGGAAAAGCAGTTCTGTACGCCGTGCGGGGTGTGCAGACAGGTGATGATGGAGTTTTGCGAACCGGAGAGCTTTCAGATCATCGTAGCAAAATCTGAGGAGGAGTATGAGGTGCATACACTTTCGGAGCTTTTGCCAAAGGGGTTTGGACCGGAGAATCTGGATAGATAGTAGAAGTGATGTGATTCGTAACGCTACAAAATCAAAAAAAGAACATATTTGGTATCAGGGTATTGGCAGATGCTGTGGAAAGAAATGTTTTTTGGAGCTGTGGAATTTGAAGGAAGAATCAGGAGAAGGGAGGTTTGCTTATGCGAATGTACGACATGATTGACAAAAAGAAATATGGGAAGGAAATGTCGAAGGAGGAGATTGCATTTGTCATCAATGGGTATGTGGCAGATGAAATCCCGGATTATCAGATGTCTGCATGGCTGATGGCGGTCTACTATCAGGGGATGACGGATGATGAGCTGGTATATATGACGGACTGCATGGCGAAATCGGGGGACATGGTAGATCTGTCGGCGATTGACGGGATCAAGGTGGATAAGAACAGCACCGGAGGAGTAGGGGATAAAACGACCTTAGTAGTAGCCCCTTTAGTAGCTGCCTGCGGTGGCAGGGTGGCAAAGATGAGCGGGAGAGGTCTTGGCTTTACCGGTGGCACGATTGATAAGCTGGAGTCGATTCCGGGACTTATGACGGCGATGAAAGAGGAGAAGTTCTTCGAGATCGTGAACCGGCTTGGCGTGGCTGTGATGGGGCAGTCGGCAAACATAGCACCGGCAGATAAAAAATCTATGCACTTCGTGATGTGACGGCGACGGTGGACAGTATTCCTCTGATTGCGGCTTCTATTATGAGCAAGAAGCTGGCAGCGGGAAGTGATAAAATTGTACTGGATGTGACGGTAGGAAGTGGTGCCTTTATGAAAAAGGCAGAGGATGCGGTCACGCTGGCAGAAAAGATGGTGGCAATCGGTGAGGGTGCGGGCAGGGAAACCGTGGCGATTCTGTCAAATATGGATGTGCCTCTCGGGGAGGCTGTGGGAAATGATATCGAGATTTTAGAGGCGATTGAAACCCTAAATGGCGGAGGTCCTTCTGATTTCAAAGAAATCTGTGAGGTGTTTGCGACGGAAATGCTGGTGCTTTCCGGAATTGGTTCAGAGAGCGAATGCAGGGAGCTGATAAAGAAAGCTATCCACGAGAAAACAGCACTGGAAAAATTCGCCCGGATGGTAAAGGAACAGGGGGGAGAGGAGCGGTTTATCTATGAACCGGAGCGGTTTACAGAGGCTGCGTATAAAAAAGAGTTTGTCGCAGAGCAGGACGGATATATTTCGCATATGGACACCGAACTCTGCGGAAAAACCTCTGTGATTCTTGGTGCGGGGAGGGCGACGAAGGAAAGTGAGATTGACTCAAAGGCGGGAATCCGTTTTTATAAAAAGACCGGTGCTTATGTAAAGAAGGGGGAGGTTTTGGCCATGCTTTATGCATCGGATGAGAAAAAGGCGGAAGAGGCGTGTGAATACTTAAAGGCCGGTTATGAGTATTCGGAGGAAAAGCCTTTGGTTCAGAAGGAAATCATTGCAAAGGTGACGAAAAAAGGGGTTTTTTATACTCATTAACGGAGTGTAATTCCGTTAATGAGTATAAAAAAATCGGATTACTGATAGGAGCTCTGGTTCGTCAGTAAAAGCTCATGATTCGTATAGATATCTATGATGGTATCGGAGCTTTCTTTCAATACGGTATTTCTATCAAGCTTTGGCGAGAGGGTCGTGCTGATAAGGGTACCGTCTTTTTTATACAGGGCTATGACGGAATTTGGATAGGAAGGCTCTGTGCGGATCTGTTCCCTGGTAAGATGGATGTCGGTTCCTGTAAATATATGGACAGAATCTTCAGAAAAATCCGGCGGCATTTCTATCTGGCCATATTTTGTGTAGGTGCAGGCACATTTTGAAAATGGTGGTGCAGTAAGGGCAGCATTTTCTGTCGGATGCAGATCTTCAGAGGAAATATCAAGTATCAAAAAGGAAGCGGGACGAAAAAGTGCCTCTCCAGGTAAGAAAAGATAGGTTTCCTGTGGCAGCAGGCAGGAGAGAAAAAGGTCTGCTGTGTATAAATCGGGCAGATTTTCTTTAAAAGCAGAGGAGGAGACTGTATCGAAATAGAAATAGTTTTCTCCGGCTTTTTGGTAAAGATCAAAGGAAATTTTTAATTCCGGCAGCTTATCTCCGGAATAGTAGGCGAAAAGCCGGGAATAGCTCTTTTGAAACAGTTTGATCGTAACAGGAGAGATGCAGTTATCTTTTACCTGGATTTCGGTAACAGCTGAAGAATAAAGGGACTCTCCATTTTCATCGAGACCGGAAATCCTTAGAAAATAAATACCACTTGATAAAGAGACCGGAATACGGGAAATGGAAAATAGCTGTGTATTTTCTTTGATAACATGATGTCCCAAAGTCATTTCAGGATTCGTATTTCTTTCATTTGCGATCGTAAAGGAGTTTTCATATACAGCCTTTTTTTGACCGGGTTCAAAGAGAGAAAAGGAAAGTGCTTTCAATTCATTCGCAATTTTCAGGGATTCGAGACTTATAGAAAGCATGGAGGTATCCAGCGTATCGCATTTTTTAAGCAGGATTTCAAAATGAAGATGATTTGTGTAAAAGGAAGAGGGCGAAAAGGTCAGTTTACAGGATTCATAGGAGGGAGAATTTTTTGGTGTATTTTTATATACATACAGGGTGTATTCCTCGTTCTCCGCATATGTGACGGGGAGGGTGGCAGACCTTGTGGCTGCAGAGGTGTAGGAGGAGAGGAGAGAAAGGGAAGCCGGGGCAGCCGATGTCAATCGGGTATATGGATATGCCTTTGATTTTTGGTTTTTGGAGCTTGCGAGCAGAAGTGTTCCATCTGTTCCTGTTTTTTCAGAAATCAGCGTATCCTCTGGTAAAAAATGGTCCTGTGTTATGGAAGAAAGCTTCTTTGATGAAATCTTCCCTTTCGGAAGGAGAAGAACCTGTGCATTTGGCACGGGTGTTCCGTCTTCGGTTTTCACGAGGAGATCTAAGGAAGCGTCTGCAGTCGTTTTTGATTTGAGTATGATATTTTCACAAATCGTCCCCTTTTTTGACAGAGTCAAAGAATACAGGGTTTCTGTCTGATAGCCTTTCTTTTTAACGGTTAGGGAGATAGGAGCCCCTTTTTTCTTTACCTCATAGTGACCGGTTTTATCCGTATAGGAGGCAGCCGCACCTTCTGTGGTCTGATAGGAAACAAAGGCACCGGACAGAGGGGTACCGCAGGCATCCAATACAAAACCGGAAATATTTTCTGTATCTAACCGCTCTTTGTAGTGTGCTCTTATCTTTTGGGAAAAAGAATTTGAAAAAATCATATAAGCTCCGTCCATGGAGCAATCGTGCGGGCAAAGCTTTTTTCTGCTTGCGGAATCTAAAAGATATACAATTTCTTTTCCGTCTGGAGAAAGCTTTGAAAAGTCGGCAGAAAGCCTGGGTGCTTTCTTTCCTTCCGGTGTGAGCGTCAGTTTGCTTTTTCTAATTTCCTTTTTTAAAATGATACGGCTGGCCTTCAGCCGAAGGGTAAAGCTGTAGGAATTAATAGTCTGTTTAAGGGAAAAGCGGGCATTTTCAATATAGTCTTTTGGCAAAATGCGGATCTTCATTTTCAGAGTCCTTATTTTCGTACCATTTTTCCGATAAATTTGTGCAGAGATCGTAACGTTTCCGCATTTTTTTGCGGAAAGCTTTGCAGATATCTTATCCGTGCGCTGGCTCACGGATGCCATTTTTGGATTGGATGAGGAAAATGAAACTCTGCTTTGGCCAGGGAGATTTTTTATCGAAACAGTGGCATGCTTTCCTACAGCAAGGGTTGAAACGGTCCTGTCAAAGGAAGGAGCGTTCGTTTCCGCACAGGCAGTATGTGCGAAGCCACTCACCAAAATAAAGAATATAGAAAAAAATACAAAAGTGCTGCAGGAGAGAACTCCGATAAAGGGGGGACGGGGGGAAATTTTTTGAAATACTGGTATGATCATAGATGATGCTCCTTTCTATTTGGTTTTCGCTAAGGAACTGTACATAAATCATTTAGTCATTTCTTCCCTTGAAACACCATATGTGTAAGTGTTTCAAGCGAAGAAATGCTAAATTTAATTATGCACCGTTCCTAACGAAATAGAAATACATTTCGTTAGTGAGTATATTGAACTCCAAAAAGTATTTCGTTATGTGTTAATAAAGAATACTGCAAGCGGGCATCTGTTTTTTCAGGGCAGAAATTTCCCCTTCCTTTACATTCGAGTTTGTGAGGATCAAATATTCTAAAGTTTTCAGATTCTTTAGCATACGAATATCTTTTATATGTGTCTGCCCGCATAAATCTATAATCCTTAGATTTGCTAAAGAGCATAGTGGGGAGATCTCCTCCAGCCTGTTTCCGGATAAATCCAGAACCTCCAAATGCTTTAACTTCTGAATGCCCTGAATCGAAGTAATGGGATTCTGGCTCAGATATAATTCCCTTACGTTTGTAAACGAAAGAAAGGAACGAACACCGGAAAATTTATTGTTTTGTGCAAAAATAATGGTAATGTCACCGGGTTTCCAGGTCTCTGAAAGAAACGAAGTATTCTGTAAGCTTTTACCGGCGAGGTCCAGTGAAGTCTTTACAGGCAATTCTGTATTATCAGGTTCCTGTGGACTGGTGCCGGGGGAGCCCGGGGGCTCGCTTTTTTCTGGCAGTATGGTATTAGAGAAGCCGGAAGTCTCCAGTTCGTCAGCCTCGGATGGCGGATGTTTCTCTATAGAAGGAGAAGGGATGGTTCCTGCATGCTTTGTTTCTATCTGCGTTCTTGATTTAGACTGCTTACCGGTATTTGATATATTGTGATAGCAGGCAAATAAAAATAGGAATCCACAAACCATCAGCAGTCCATATAATGCGGACTTATTTAAGATTTCTTTTGAAAATAAGGATTTTGGAATGGAATGATATTTTATTTTTTTCTCAAAAGAAAAATGATTTGCTTGTGTTGTAAAAAAAGGGAAAGCAGGAAACTTCCTTTCTTCCGGCTCCGTAAAAGAACAAAAAAAACTATTTTCATAATCAGAAATTTCTGATTGAAAGGAATCCAGTATTTTTTGCTCTTTTACCTCACTAAAAATCTCCATTAGCTCTGAAAAACGCCTTTCAAAGACAGGAGGAGGTAAAAACTCTGTATTGCATTCCAGCAGAGTATTTCTTAAAAAGCGGTTTATTTTTTCTATTAGTTTTTTTCCCTCCGGTCCTTTTGATTCTTCGCTTTTTAGGAAATCAAACTTCGTGGAAGGAGTATGTTCATTCTGTTCAAAGGTATCTTCTTTCCTTAGACCGGTCTGCTTTTTCCAAAAAGGGGAATCCCCGTGATTCAGTAAAAGAAACAGGATCATAAAAAAACCATAAAGATCATAATTTGCCGGGGACATATCCGGAGAAATATTTTCAGGATAAAAGCCCTTTGTAGAACCAGTAGCCGGACGGCCATAAACAGGAAAAAATCTACAGTTCTTCTGATCTGTAACGATGCGGGCAGAAGAAAAATCTCCTAAAACAAAGTGGCCATCGTCATTTTGGTAAATGTTACCAGGTGCAATATCCATATGAAAGACAGATTCTTTATGTAAGGAAAGAAGGGTCGCTCCAATGTCCGTCATCAGTCCTTTTATATTATGGAAGTCCATTTTTCCAGCTTTTACTAAATAGGACAGGGACTGCAGCTTTGGAAAAATAAAGTAAATAAAATGCTTTGTGTGATATTCCTGTACAGCAGTAAGGATACCGCCCTTTGATAAAAGGGAAAGCTTTTCATAGACAACTTTGTTATATTCCCTTTTTGGAATGATTTTTAAAATCCAGGCAGCTTCAGAAAAAGGAACTTTCTTTTTCAAGCTGCATAAAATAGCGGTTTTTTTTACCAAAAGTATTTCCTCTAAAGAAAAATCCCTTTCTATTTCTTCAGGAAGCATGAGATGTAGTTCGTTTTTCAAATTTGTATACTCTCCTCTCTAAGGAACTGTAACAGCTAAAGCTGTTTTTCGGGATACACCCTTACCAGGACAGAATCTTTTAAAGAAGGCTCTGTTTTATGTTTTATATACAGAATCGCAATGCCTTCTTTTTTCGCATGGAGAATCCCATCCTCAGCACTTGCAGTTTCCTCGTTCGTACTAAGCCAGATAAAATCACTTTCTTTAAAAAGACGCTTTTTTCCAGAGTTTTCATACCGGACAGAAAAAGTGAGCTTTCTTTTTTGCTTTGGTTCTATCCGGATAAAATGAGGCTTTAAGGTAAGTGTTCCATTTTCCGGCTTCTGCTGTGGCGATTCCGATCCGGTGGGAGTTTCCTCTGTCCGGCTGTCCTTTTCCGGCAGCTTACCATTTGGGGTGGGCGTTCCGGAAGCTTCTTTCTCTGAGGGATTTTTTTCCGGGTTCTCTTTTTTGGCAGCATCTTTTCCAGAAGTGTCGCTTTTTGCAGTATTTTTTTCCGGGCTTCTTTTTGAGGAGTCATTTTTCGACGTGTCTTTTTGTGGTTTTTTAGAATCTTCCTTTGGTTTTAGGGCTTCCTGAGTTTGTTTTTTTACAGAACAGGACAGGGAGAGCTTCGCATTCACAGAGGCCTGGTTCTTTATTTCTAAAAAAAGGCGGCCTGCATTTTTTATTTGCGATGATTTCAGGGTCAGCAAAAGCTCCGCGGCTTTTCCGGTCCTTTTAAAACGGAGTGGATTTCCTGCAGGTCCAAGCAGTTTAGGAACAAGCCTGCTTCCAGCTGCTGCTTTTAAATAGAAACAAATATCATGGATTTCCACAGAATCAGATACAGAAAGTCTGTAATAGGAAACCCCATAGGCAGGAATCGAATCAGAATAAACTTTTCCCATAGAAACAGGATAGGCTTCTGTAATCTGTCCATGCGGTTTCGTAATCTGGTTTTCCTTTGCAGATGCATTTCTAACGGTATCTGTGAATGCACTGGAAAAAAAGACGGATGTCAAATGCATTTGAAATACACATACGATGCCTAAAAGAAAACTTATCAGTAGTAAAATAGAACGTTTAAAAATTTTATGTTTCATATCGGGGATCCTTTCCCCATTCCAAATCCTGCAAACATCATATAAAATTTTTTTTAAAAATACTATTGGCAAAATGATAAAAAGAAAATTTTATTTTTATGAAAAATGACGAAAAAATGAAAAAGAATTTGCACGAAAAATATTAGATAATACTTTTCGTGCAAATTCTTAGGAACTGTGCATTTAGTTCGTTACATAACTGATAAATTTATAATCGAACTGTTTGAAATATTCCTCTGCAGCAGCAATGGACATGGTTCGCCGCTGCATCGTATTCGGATCCATCCAGGACACATCTGTGGTGGTGTATGCCATGATCAAAACGCCGCTGGTATTTCCGGTCATGGCAATGACAGGCTTTGAACCACTGACAAAGTAGAGGATTTCATCTACCGTACAGCCGGTGAGATTGACCGGGAAATCCAGATATCGTTTCAGCATGGAAAGCGTGGATTTTCCCTTTAATTCGGATGTGGTAGTCGTAATCTGCGCAGCCTGTAAAAGCATCTGTGTGCAGGCTTTGAGACTGCCAGAACCGTCGTTTGGATAGGAAATCCCAGAAAGCTCCTTGCTTAGGAATTTTCCGCCACGTTCCCATATAATATGTGCATCGCTGTCCATGACGGTTCCCATCTGCTCATCCGCGAGCTGGATGGATTTCGCGATATTCGTGCTTGATTTCGTAATTCCCCCATTTGCATAGACATAATATTTTACAGAATTCCGCATTTCCTCATCCGAAAGATGAAGCGTGGTATTTTCCGTGACCATCATCTGTTTCGTAGAGGAGACCTCCGGTGTCTGCTTTAAAATAAATCCGGCAGGGAGAGAAAGGTAATATTCTGTCAAAAACTTCTGGGTAACACGGGTAGTCAGCTTGACAGATTTGGTTTCTATGGTCTTTTGATTAATAATGGTATCTCCGCTGGTCTCAACAAATCTGCCATCTACCTTTTTCATCCGGTCCAGACGGATTACATTTTCATCAACAGCAGCACCGACCACATAGCGTTTTGTGTTATGGTACTCTCTGAGGATTTCTCCTTTACAATCCGAGATAAATAGTTTATAGGCAGGTGTGACGATTTCACCGGTGCTGGTTTCAAAGACATCCTGTTTTTTCACAAAGCCGTAAACAATGTTTGAATCAATCGTGCCGAGGACAATGATGCCCTCTTTTTTTGGTGCCTTTACATTGATATATTTCGAAGTCTCCAAATCTAAGATCTGAATACTGTCTGCAATGCCATCAGAAGAATTTTCTGCAGCATTTGACCAGATGAAGCATCCTGCCTTTTGCAGCATGGAAAAGTGGTCCTTTGAGGCGTGCTCGGTCAGGATCTCATATTTTTTGGAAGAAATATTGTAAGCATATACCCGGTCATTAAAGGAAAAATAGAAGATATCCCTATTGTTGAAATAGCTGTAATCACCAATATCTTCCTTTAGCTGCTGATAGGTCGTGGAAAGAGGAATATACACTCTCTCTGAAATCTGATTTTCTTTTGGGTTATAATCGTATAAAAGGATACCCACCCGCCCTTCATAGTCTCCGCAGTTCATATAGCCATAAAGCATAAAGCTGACATCTCCGTCATCACTGACCTTTAGGATTTTG
>JAFVAA010000801.1 GCA_017476305.1 Lachnospiraceae bacterium | reverse complement strand
CCCGGAACATCATCCGTGACCATTTCCCCGTCTTCCCTGTCAAAGTCTTCCGACGCCTCCGGGAAGAGGGATGCAATATGATAGGATTTATTTCCTTTTACAAAATACAAAATACCAAATGTTCCCGGTCCGCAGTTCGATGAAATAGCAGCAGATGCCTGCTGAAAGACAATATGCTCAAAATAAGCAACCTTGCTGATCTCTTCCCTGATCCACAAAAGCGTTTCCTCCGGCACAGCCGCATAAGTGATAAAAACAATATCCGAATCCGGAATGATGTCCACGGGAAATGCCTTATGGATATACTTTTTATAAGCATATTTCGTATTTCCCATCCATACACCGCCTAAAGACGTTTCATCATGTTTAAAACTCAGGCTCGGATGCAGACTCAGAGCCTTTGCCAGACTATGAAGCCTTTTTCCGATATACGCTCTTCTCGCCATATAATCCGTAGTATCCACGATAAAGCTGCATCTTAACCGCCTTTTTACCTGCTCTAGCTCATTCACCAGATCATCCACGGCAATCTCCTGCTGCATTAACTTGTAAGCGATCAAAACCAGTATGCCCGTGGCACTGGATAAACACTCGGAATTTATGACAGTCACATTTTCAAAAGTTTCCGCAGCCTCGCTTGCGCTGTAATAATCATCACTCATCCCTGTCGTGATGGCGATATGGATGAGATGATGTGTCCCTCTCAAAATTTCTGCAAAAAAGTCCGTATATTCACTCAAAGTCGGCGGGAAAGAGGTCGCCACTCCACCGGCAGTTATGTGACGGATCAGTTCATCCGCTCCCATCTGTACGCTGTCCTTAAAAATCCCCTTCTCTGTCCGGACAGAAAACGGCAGGATGGGAATCTGCAGTTTTTTCACCAGCTCATCCGGAATATCGCACATACTGGTACAGGATACCACAATCGGTGTTTTTCTTGCATATCCTGCATAGGTGTTAACTGTTCCGCTCATCTGTTCCGTTTTTTGCTTCACATTCAGCTTTTCCTCCGGAATATACCTAAGTAACATATCCTCCAGTGCAGTACCGGAAACCGGTTTGACAAGATAACCGTCAAAACCTGCCAGGTTATATAATTTCCGGTTTTCGCCTCCGGCATTGGCAGTCAGTACCACGACAGGAGCCCGGTTATTCAAACCTCCCTCCTGCTTCCTGATTTCGTGCAGACACTCGATACCATCCATCTCAGGCATCAGATGATCCATCAGGATCACATCGTATAGGTTTTTCAAAGTCATCCTAAGTGCGTCTTTTCCAGAAACTGCGGTCTCTACCTTCATCTTCGTTCCTGTGAGAAGCTTTTTTTCCACCTCCAGGTTCATCTCATTATCGTCTACGATAAGCACACTCGCCTCCGGTGCTGTAAAGCTGCTCTCATAGGCATTCTTCTTTGCCTTCCCGTAATTATGGATATTCAGTTCCCCAATCTCTTCGGCGTCAGATACTCCCTGCTTTACCACCACGGTAAATGTGGTGCCTTCTCCATACACACTGTCCACGGATATCGTGCCGTCCATCAGCTCCACGAGCTGCTTTACGATGGATAATCCCAGACCGGTTCCCTCGATGTGACGGTTCTTCTGCTCATCCACCCTCTTAAATGCATCAAAAAGATTGGGAATGGATTCCTTCTTGATCCCCATACCGGTATCCGATACGGATATCCTTAGCAGCACCATCTCCTTAGACACCGCTTCACTCTCTATATGCAGTCCGACCGAACCTTCCTTTGTATATTTCACTGCATTGTTCAAAAGATTAATCAAAATCTGCTTGATACGTACTTCATCGCCAAAAAGTGCGGAAGGAACCTGCGGGTCGATGCTCACTTCCAGGTTAAGCCCCTTATCCTGTGCCCGAAGCCAGATCATGTTCACGATCTCCGACATCATATCCCCCACCTGATAGTCTACCGGCACGATATCCATGCTCCCAGCCTCTATCTTTGAAAAATCCAGGATATCATTGATCAGTGCCAAAAGCATTTTCCCGGCACCCTGTATCCCTGCCGCATCCTTCGCAATTTCATCTGAAGCATCCGGTTCACGCAGGATCAGCTCATTTAAGCCCAGAATAGAGTTGATGGGAGTACGGATTTCATGGCTCATGCTGGAAAAGAACCGGTTCTGGGAGCGATTCAACTCCTCTGCCCGTTCCGTTTCCTTTTTCGCCCTCGTATTTTCTTCCTGATAGATACGGTTCTGGAACAGCACCATCGTAAAGCATACCATTCCGACTAAAATCAGCGAAAGAAAGGAATCCAGATAGAATATCTCCTTTGTATGCTTTACAACATATTCCGGGTGATAATATCCCACATGATAGCAGGAAAACGCTAACAGGCAGAGTATCGTAAGCATCACGGTACGCCATCTGCCAGAAAGTACCAGTCCGATATACAAGAACGCTAAGATGAACCACAGGACACCTCCGCCCTCCAAGCCACCTCCGAAAAAGAATATCGTCGGTAATATAATGAACACAATCCCCAGAACGACCAGCCGGATTGCAATATCCATCCTGTTCTTATGCAGGCATATCAAAGTAATCGCAGGAATAAAAAGAACCGTTCCTGTCAGCACAATGATCTCATAGATATTTTCCTTTGTAATCAAATCTCCTATCAGGGCAACCGCACCCGCTGCCACAGCAAGCAGTGTGAGCAGGATAAAGATACGCTCCGAAATTTTTCTGTCCGTGTCCCTGATCGCCTCTAAAACATTTTTCAGTCTCTTACCCATTCTCATTCTTACCTCCTTGTCGCAAGCTCTATGTGACAACCGCACGAAAATTTCAGATTTTTGTGTCGGATCGCCATGTTTTCTTATTTCCGGAGAGCACATGCATCATCACCCTTTCAAAATCAGGAAGGCTGATCGGCTTTGCGATAAATCCGTCAAATCCCGCTTTTACGAACATCTCCCTGGCACCGGATACCACATTAGCCGTAAGCACGACTATCTTCACTTCCTTTCCCTGATCAGATGCTGTCTGCCGGATTCTTTTCATCGCTTCGATACCATCCATTTCCGGCATCATATGATCCATGAACACGACATCATATTCATTTTTCCCAAATTTTTCTATTGCCTCCGGTCCACTTCCCGCTGTATCCGTGAGCATTCCGTAATCCTTAAAAAGGCCTGTTGCCACTACCAGAT
>JAFVAA010000800.1 GCA_017476305.1 Lachnospiraceae bacterium | reverse complement strand
TATGGACAAAGGCAGCCACGCTGTCCTCCGATGCATAAATCTTCTGTTTGACTTCTCCGGTCAGCGGATCGGTAATGTGTGCCATTTCCTCTCCTTTTGCCACCCTCTGCCCTGCCTTTACATTTCCCATAAAAAATCCAGCACGCTTGGCCCGTACATTGATAAAATCCCCGGACTCCACTACTCTTGAAATATATCCTTCATATCCCTTATAGTCAATGACACCCTGTTTTGACATAAAATTCAGCACTGCACTGACTGCCTGCCCTGCGCTGTCTTTATCAATTGCACCGGTACTTGTCGTATAAATGGAAAAAGCATCAGTCTCCCATACCTGCCAGTTATAATTCAATGTTGCCGTATCAAACGGTCTCGGGTTGTGAAGTACTACATACGGCAGACCAAACTTCTTTGCCAGATCTACATTTTCATGCCCGGTCTTCATCATACGGACCTGCGGAACAAAATCTCCAGGCATATAGAAGGATGCGAACTGTATCCCATAAGTATAGCCCTTTATCTTTTCAAAAATCCCCCCGGCAATCCTCTGTGTTGTCTCTCCCTTATCATATCCGGGAAACATCCGGTTGATATCCGTATTATCAATCGTCCAGAATCTTTTTTTCACATTTGCAGAATACGGATTTGCACAAGGTATCACCAGGATTTTCTTTCCAGAGCAGATTCTTTCTTTCTCTTCTAATACCCTGAGTTTTGAGATGAGCTGGGAACAGACATACATCTGCTGGTATTCATTTCCCCGCATACTCCCCACGATACAGACACTTTCTTCCCCTTCTCCGAAACTATATCCGGTCACACGGAAGTCATCCCGATACATTGCATTAATTTGAAACAGAACCTCTTTTTTCATCTCTACCTCCCTGCCGAAGCGTACACCTCTCTTTTCAATACTCTGCCCATGAGCGAGCCCGACTCCACGATTGGGTACTCCCTGGTCGTAAAGAGCCACCCATCCTCCGGTGCCTGGATTTTAGCGAGCAGGGTTCCTCTTAAAGGATCTATGATAGAACCAATGATATCCCCTGCGTTTACCATACTTCCTAATTCCCGTTCCTTTACATAAATCCCGGATACCGGTGCATTCAGGTAGCAGACATCGGTTCCTTCCTGATCATAGGAAATGACCGGTTTTTTTATCTCCCGAACCTCTCCGTCCCAGATTCCTTCCTGTTTCATGACAGAAAGGATGCCATCCACCATCTGATTCCCATATTCCTTCGTAATACGCATTCCCACTCCCATCTCCACCACCAGCGTTTTCACACCGATGCTGTTCAAACTGTACGCAAAGGTGGACTCTAAGACCGTACTGCTTCCGTGTACCCAGATAAAATCCATATTTGCATGTTCAGCAACCGGAACAAGCACCTCTTTATGAAGCTCATTGATCCGTATCTGTGGAATCTCCGTCAGAAAAATATTGCTGGCATGGATATCCACGCACAAATCCGCTCCGGTCATATCCTTTATCATCTGTGCTGCCAGATATTCGTTCATATCCCCTTCAAAATTCCCCGGAAATATCCGGTTCATATACAGGTCAAATGCCGGAATACCCCTGGTAATCGAATCAATCCCCATCGGGTTCATAGCCGGATAAATATCTAAGATTCCATTAAGTGCGTCCCTTTCCTGCATAATCCTTTTTGCCAGTTCAAAACATACGTACTGTCCCTCCAGTTCATCCCCATGAATCCCCGTTACAACACAGATCCGTTTTTCCTTTCCTGAACGGACCGCCGGTATGATACGATGCTTTTTGATGATAATATTTTCATCCACCGGCAGTTCCGCATGTGCGAATTCTATGATTTCATCCAATTTCTGTCACCTCCACTTTAATCGTCTGCTCCTGTACGGCTTTTCCTTTACAGCCGGTAAAAATACCCTGATTTAACATACAGTCTTTATAATCCCTCCCTCTGGAAATGCTGATGTGTCCACCCTCTACTTTCAAGTCATTCGTCGGATCCAGAGCTATCCCGCCTTCTTCTGTATAGACCTCTGCCCATGCATGAGAAAAACCCTCTCCCTCCATCATACCTGTCACATATCTGCATGGTATATTTTCCAGTCTTAAAAGTCCCAAAAGAATATGTGTATAGTCCTGACATACCCCATGTCCCATCTGAAATGCATCCTCCGCTGTGGTCTCAATTTTCGTCGTGCCGCTCTCATATGTGAAATCCTGATGCAGACGGTGCATATAGAAAAGAGCCTTTTTTTCTAATGTCTTCCCACTTCCTGTATCCTCTGCCTGACGAAACTCTTTTTCTATTTCCTCATGGTATCTTTGCATCTTAGTTCCCGGCATGGTCTGCTTTGTCTGATACCGGAAAATGCTCTTCACCGGTTCCATTCCATCTGTCCTGCTTTCCTCCATGCCTGTCCGGACGATGCCCCTCACATCTACCATGAAATGATCATGTTCTTCTTCACAATATCCATAGATACATTCATTGGAAAAAGAATCCGAGGATCTGCTGATATACCGGTTCG
>JAFVAA010000799.1 GCA_017476305.1 Lachnospiraceae bacterium | reverse complement strand
GTGTAGTACGATACATGTTTTTATGTTTCTTAAAATATTCTTTTTCCTTTTTCGCATCAATTTTTTCCTGCTCTGTCTTTGCCATGTGTATTCACCTCCTATACTATGCTCTCGCCACGCAATGCCTTTGACAAAGCGTTCGCACTAAACAACAGAATCACACTGATTACGGATTTAAACATGCCCACCACGGTCGAAAGCGGTATGTTACCATCCCCCAGACCAAGGTTATACACATACAGATCAAGCACGTTGATATGGTCAATATTATCTGCATTGGAAAATACCAGATACTGATCCAGACCATTACTTAGGATTCCTGCAATCGCCATCAGGAGCAGTACAAAGAAGGTCGGCAGAAGCCCCGGCATGGTAATATGCCAGATTTTCTGAAATCTTCCCGCACCATCCACAGTCGCCGCCTCGTAAAGAGACTGGTCAATACCAGCGATACCGGCTATATAGATAATCGCACTCCAGCCGACGCCCTTCCAGGTTCCCCATGCCCACATCTTGATCCAGGTGTGGCTGTCTCCCATCAGGTAATTTTGACCCTGCTCATTTTCCCCTAAGATACCCACCACCTTACTAAAGGTATTGATAAATCCGTCCGTAGAGAAGATAGAAAGTGCCACTGCGTAAACAAGTACCCAGCTGATAAAATTCGGAATGGTGGTAAACGCCTGCACGAATCGACGGAAGCCCAGGCTCTTCATCTCACAAAGGAATACAGCAAACACCATCGGCAGCCACTGCGTCACGACATTTAAACCGCTGATTCCCAGGGTATTTACAATGACACGGACCATCTCATCTCTCGTAGCCTCATTTTTAAAGAGGTAGGTAAACCACTTCATCCCCACGAAGCTGCTTGCCGACAGGGATTCTCCGAGATTATAGTCGAAAAATGCATATCTCCAGCCGTATAGTGGGAGATAGCAGAACAAAAATGCTAAGAAAGCAAACGGTAGGAACATTAAGAACAGCTTATACTTAGATTCCATTTCATAAGGCTCTTCCTTGTCTGCCTTTGGAAGCATAAAGAAAACAATGAGCGAAAGAATGATAATGATGACCGCTATGGCACCATAAATAACTACACCGGTCGGAAATATCGGAACGATCTTCCTCTCCAGCTTTGACGCGAACTGCGCCGGTGTCATGCTTCCGCTGCTCAACATATTGTAGGAGATAAAGCAGATAATATATCCTACGATCTCTACTACAGCTCCCAGCAAGCTAACAAGTGCACCAAGTCTCTTGAATTTTATATTTCCCAAAGACATACAGGCACCGGCACCCGTTCCGATAATTCCTATCAGCGCCAGCAGAGCACCGGCATATAAGATAAGAAAAACAGTTTCATCCACCCAGCCCTGCATCAACGCTCTTACTGCGTCATCCGTCAAGCCCGTATAAGAAATCGCAGCCGTAAAGATAGAGATCTTATCACTGATCAGCCCACAGATTCTCGCCGGATTAAAGAACGGGAAAAAGACAAGTGCTACTACAATTACTGTAAGAATTCTTTGAACCAAAAGCGCGACATTAAGTGAATCGCTTAATTTCACTTCTTCTTTTTTCATAGTTACCTCCTTTTTCTATTTCTCGGCGTTTGATCAATCCTTTCTTCGCCAGCCATTCTTGATGACGACACACGCGGCGATCACTACGATGATCTGACCGATGGCATTCAAAATTCCAGCACCGGAAATTCCTCCGACCGTATCACTTAAGCCCTCGTCATTCGTCGTCTCTGTCGTGGCAGCTGCAGGTCCGTCTGTATTATCTCCTGTTTCCGTCCCGGCTGCCGGCTCTGCTGCCGTATCATCTGCATTATCTACATCCATCCCGGTAACATCAAACTGAATCTCTATGCTGTCACTCGGCCATGGCTGGAGGTCTGTAATACCTTCCGGAAATGCACCCTGGCTCGTCTGGTATGTATTGACCGCATCAAAACGGATCAGACCGCCGTTTCCATTTCCATCCGTATCTGTATCCTCATATTCCTCCGGATAGAATGGATCTGCCGGTACGCCCGCAGTTTCATTTCCATCGCAGATAAGCTTTATATTTGAGATCGTAAATCCGGCATCTCTGGCCGCTACCGGAATATCCGTACTGACATAGATCATGTTTATGATCGGATTCGAAACATTCGGTTCACCTGCTGCAGTACTTAGAATTCCATTCATCCCCTCTACCTTTACGGAATAGGTTCCATTTCCCTTGATGACGGCATCTGTAACAGTTCCATCTATCTTCATGGGACCATCATCACCGTTCCGTAAAAAATCATCATATGTTACACCTGCTTCTGCCAGGCTCTCCCCGTCTACGCCAAGCTCCGCACTATACCAGGGATCACGGTAAATCCAGGTCCCGCCCATCTGGAAACCGAAATACGCATGATACTCTGTACCACCACTTGCATCATAGTCCTGTTTTGCCGCATCTGCAGCCGCGTCAGAAACCTCTGCACTGGACACGGTTCCCGCTGCCCCTAACGAGTACGCCAATGTCACAACTGCAGCCAAAGCAGCCACTACTACTTTTTTGACCGATTTTCTCATTTTTCGTTCCTCCCTTATAAAATCGTATTCCTACTGCATCTTCACAAACAGAGATCAGTAAAACGTCCATGTTTGCTCAGTCTGATTATCATTGTATCATAATAATACACAAAAGTAACTTTAATTATTGCACATTTTTACCATAAAAATTATAGTTTGCATAAAAAATGACACAATTTCTGCTTTTTTATACAAAATTGTGTCTGTTTTTTATGCAAAATGAACGAAAAGACCGGTATCTGTATTATGCCTCTTCCACCTCCGGAAAGCGAATGGTAATACGCGTTCCCTTATCCTTTTCACTATCTATGGCCACCCCAAAGCTATCCCCATATAAGATCTTTAGCCGCTGATTTACATTGTTCACTCCGATGTGCCCCTCCTCTGAGCCTTTTCCCTCCTTCAGCCATTTTCTAATCTCATTTAGACGATAAAAATCAATTCCCGCTCCATTATCAACCACCTCAATATAAATTACCCGATCCTTCTGAAATATATGCCCCTTTAATAGTCCATTTTCATCCTTTGATTCCAGACCATGTACATAGGCATTTTCCACAAAGGGCTGTATGATGAGCGGTACTACTTTACATTCTGTATTCACGTCCTTCTCTACAATCACCTCCGACCGGATCCTATCGCCAAAACGATACTTTTGAATCACCAGGTAATTATCTAAAAGCTCGATTTCAGACTTTAGACTTACCATCTTATCCTCTACCTGGATATTTCTCCGCATGATCCTCGCTAACATGTTTACCAGTTCCTCAATCTCCTTTTCCTGATTGATCTTTGCTTTCATACGAATCGTTTCTAAAGTGTTGTACAGAAAATGCGGATTGATCTGGCTTGCCAGCATTTTAAACTCCACCTCTTTTTGCTTTGTATGAAGCTTTTCCTTCTGTACCTTTTCCTCGGAAACACGTTCGGTAAGCTCTTTGATGTCACTGGTCATCTGCTCTAATTCCTGGTAAAGCTGTCCCACTTCGTCCATGCCCTCAATCGGTTCTACCGCTTCATATTCCCCATTTGCCACGAAATGCATCTGCTCCCGCAGCTTTTTGATTCGCTTCCCGAAAATACCGGAAAAAATGAAAATCAAAAAGACCGAAAGTGCCATCCCTGCAACCGCCATAAGAAAGCTGATAAAACCGGTTTTGGTATTATTTGTAATAAGTTCCTGATAATCCTGAAAACTGGCCACAGTATAGAATTCCTTTGTGCGTGATGGATACACCTTTTCAAAAGAAACCAGATAATCCTTAATGTCCTTTTCTACTAAAAAGGAATCTTTTTCCTTTTTTGCCACATT
Source organism: Lachnospiraceae bacterium (assembly GCA_017476305.1). GTDB lineage: Bacteria > Bacillota > Clostridia > Lachnospirales > Lachnospiraceae > Butyribacter. The sequence continues at coordinate 2,503 of JAFVAA010000799.1, read as the reverse complement.
CAGCTTTTCATATATAAATTTCAAATTTTTTTCTGAATAGAAATTCGAAACCACCAATTCACTATTTCCATATAAAAGCATAGTTTTCGTACTTTGCCTGAGTATCCGCCCTTTGAACCGATCCATCTGTAAAAGCACCTGGAGCACACCGACCGCCTCTCCTCTTTCATTTAAAACGGCTCTATTTAACACAATGTTTTTCTCATATTGCATACTTAAAAAAGTCCAAAACGGCTCTCCCGCATAATCCTTTGCATTCTGGTACCAATCATTTTCCGTCTTCATTTCCGGATCCATATAGTTAATGTATCTGTCTGGAATTACCGTTTGATTTTCCACATAAATTCTCATAAATGAAATTTCTTCTTTAAAATTATCCAGATAATCATCTATAAAATCAAGTCCCTGGCAATCCTCCTCAAACTCCCTTCGGTCTACATAATCCTTTTGTTTCACTTTGGATACGATCTGCCTGACCTTTTCATCTTCGACAATGTGAAGAGAAACATCTTCCGCCACCTTCATCGTTTCCTCTACACTGTTACATAAAAGTGTAATTTCCTCTGACTGTGCTTTTTTTGTCTGCTCGACCATGATATCCCTGGTTCGGTTATTGATGTAAAAAATCGTAACTAAAAAAGGAATAATGCCTCCTACTATATAAATAAGAAGCATTCTTTCCCGAAATCGCATATTCTTAATAAAATTTAAAAACCGTTTCCTCTCTGCCTTCATTTCATTTTCCACTTAGATTTTATATTTTTTTCATAAATCACCGTGCGCTGCCGGCTCTTTCCTCTTTGACATATCCGGAACAGTGCCTTGCGCGGGCACCCCATGAAAATTGACCGTGAACAACTGTGTTTAATTATCAAATTTGAACTGAACCTGTAAAGGCTCTCTTAAAGGTTTTCCAGCCAGGGAAGTAACATTCGTGGTAATGTTCAATATGTAGGACTCATTTTGTGAATAAGGCTCTAAAGGTTCTATTTCAATCTCATTTTCTAAAGAATTATATCGTATCGCCGTTTTTAACGGTGTTAAAGACATCGTAGTTACATATAGATTCATATTGTTAACGGTTTTGGGATCAAGTGGTACGTTAAACTTAATCTTCCATAAGAAATTTCCAGTCTTGAACTTCAGATCCTGCCTGACCTTTTCTTCCAGGCCTTCTGTCATAGATTCGAATGTTAAATAATTGGTTGCCATATCATTAACCACCTTTCTATCTCATTCTTTTATGTCGCCATTACTTCCATAATGATATCTTTCTAGTGAAAATTTTATCACTCTTATTCTTTTTTGTAAAGATGCTATTTTTTTCCAGTGCTTTCCTGTAGTAGTCGTGTTACCATATCCTTTGCTTTTTTTCCGCTTCCTTCTATCCCTGCTCCCGTTGGTTCCCCGATTACAGGTACAATTTCCAACACATTACATTTTTCTTCCACAATGACGATTGCATTTTATTCCATTAGTCCCTGGTTGGAAGAAGCATACCGATACCCATATACATTTCCCGCATGACCATATTCGGTTTTTAGGAGCATATAGACATCAACGATTTTTCCTTTGTCCGGATAATTCTTCATTTTTTCCCTACATACCCGAAAAAAAGAAACTCCGCAAACTATCTTGAATATCTTTTTTATCTGGTATTTATTTGAATAATTTCAGAATTATCTATGCCCCCTGTCTGTTCGTTTGCCTTGACAATGGTGCTTTCCAGCAATTCCACAAAAACAGATATCATAAAAAAAAATAAAATTGTTATGTATTGGCATAAAAGCAACGATTTTATCTATTTTTTTGCTTATTAACCAGAAATAAAAAATCAAATTGTATCATATACAGAAATATGTTATATTAAATTTAACAAAGCAGAAGGCGGGGATAAAATAATGGAAAGAAGAAATAGCATAGCCATATCAATGGGCAAGCGTCAGCTTGTTGACAGTATCTGGAAAAGTGCCGGAATAGAAGGATTGGGAACAACATTTCCAAACACACAAAGAATTTTGGATAATCTGCCTGTCGAAACAAACAGAGATGAAGTCCTTTTTATTGTGAATATGAAAAGAGCCTGGGAATTTCTATTTGATAATATTGATCATCCTAATAATCTTATGTTTTTGCGTGAACTTAATAAAATATCCATGAATAACATAATTTATGGTGTGGGAGAACTTCGCAAAGTTCCGGTTACCATAGGAGGCACAGATTGGACTCCCGAATTGCCTCATGAGGGAACAATCATCTCTGATATAGAACGAATCAATTCTCTAGAAAACAAAGAGGATGCCTCCTTGGAAATGTTTTGTTATATAGCCAGAACACAGATATTTCTTGATGGAAACAAAAGGGCAGCCCAGCTCATGTGTAATAAGATGTTAATGCAGGAAGATATTGGCATTTTATCCATTCCATATAAGCTGATTGACTATTTTAAGGAGCTTCTTGTCAAATTTTACGAAAGTAATAATAATCAAAAACTAAAAAATTT
>JAFVAA010000798.1 GCA_017476305.1 Lachnospiraceae bacterium | reverse complement strand
CCATACTGGCTGCAAAGTGCCGTGGGCTCTCCGAGGGCTCTCCCGAGGGGGAGTGCGGTCGCTGCGGCGACCTCTGCTGACCAAGGCGAAAATGTCTGCAACTTTTCTTATGGTCAGCCCGTCTGCATGAAGCTGTTCCGGCGAACTTCCTCTTGCAGACGGTGGCAGCTAAAACCGTATCTTTCACTGCCATCCATAGGCAGCACTGCGGTGCGCCTATGGGGACGGGAGAAGCGAGGGGCTGCTGCCGGGGCATCATTTCTCCCGTCTTTGCTGCCATACGATGTCGTATCCCAGCACATCGGCAAGCTCCAATACTTCCTTGTATCGGATGCTTTCCCGCTGTAATTTTGCGGACAGGTTGGAAACGCTGTCGCTCCAACCGTATTCGTCCGAGAGCAGGTCAACAACTTCCTGCATGGTCATCCCAGCACGGATGATCTGTGCCTTTATTTCGTTGCGTACATTCATATTGAAAAATCCTCCATATTTTTGATTTGTGGTTTGGTGCAAAGGCTACTCTCCAAAGCGGAGCAGATGCACCGAACAGTAAAAAATCTGCTTTCTCCTAAATCGTTTTAATTTTATGGGTGCGATACTCTGTCCATATAGGCATATATCCCACTTTACTGTTCCATGCGGTTTGGTCTGGAACAGTGAAAACACCTACTGTTCCGTGAACCGGGTGCATGGTTTGGAGAAGCACGATTTGGTGAAATGGTTTCGTTCTGCGGTCAAGAACTTTGCTGTTTTCATTACCATTGATTTTCAATGCCCGAAAACAGCTCAATTCTGACCGCTGATTGTTCCTATAAAAAAGAAAAACGGGCAAAACACTGCGTACATACATACAGAAAATGAAAGACAGGAATCAGTCCTGCCATTCCTCCGGTACGTACGTACATGGCGAAACGTCGTAAAACCCGTTTATATTAGGTCGTGCCACAGCTTCCACGCCCATAAACCCCCATACCCGCCGTCCGGCAGAATTAGTGATGTTGTTGCAATGCTCCAAATTAAATTTCTTCGCATTGGCAACCATGGCATCGCTGAAGCTGCGGGCTTTCAGAGGGGCAAGGGAGTTTTCCTCGCACCACAGGCGATAGATAGCGTAGAAGTCCTTGGAACTGATGGAAGCATCCGCTTTGCGCCGGATATACCCCTCGGAATCCATGAAGTCAAAAATGTTGTTATTGTCACGCTTGACCGCTTCCCGGTTTGCACGGATGCGGTCACTCTCCGTAAACTTAAAGTTGTTGGCAGCGAGCCGCTGTAAGCCTTCAAACGCCCAAAGGAAAATCCCCTCGGCTTCGGCTTTCATTTTCTCTGCAAGGTCGGGATCATCGGCTCTGCCTACGGGTTTTTCCTTGGTAGTCAACACAAGCTGTCTGCGGTAAAACCCATCGCTGCGGTCATACAGGGCTTGCAGATCGCCGTTGCTGAATGCCAGTAATCGGCAGAACATCCAGCCCTGATAACTCTGTTTGTTCTTTCGCTCCAAATCCATTCTGCCTTGCGCTGTCACAATGGATTTTACATAGTTGGTCTGACGCAGAGCTTCCATGCACATATCATCATCCACACACAGCAGGATGTGTTCCAGATCAGCACGGGCGAAGCGGTCTTTAGAAATCTTACCGATACTGCCGTCTTTCATATTCGTACCGAATATAGCAGAAAGCACCGAACCGATTTGAGATTTGCCCTCGCCGCCGTTGCCCTTAATCACCATCATGCGCTGTCCCTTGTTGGAGGGAATCAGGCAATAGCCGATAAATTCCTGCAAGGTGGGGATGTCCTCCGGGTACAGCAGACCGTCCAGAAAGTTCAGCCACAGGGCAGGCGCAGAAGCATCTGGATTGTAGGAAACAGGCAAGCGGCTCTGTACGATTTCCTGTTTCCCCTCGATAAATCTTCCATCCAGCATAAGTGTTCCGTTGGCAACATGGAGGCGGTCAGGCTGGGGAGGAAGATCCTCAACCATTGCTTCCAGTTTCAGCAATTCCATGATGTTTTTGATCTTCTGCGGTACGCTGCTGATGGTGTAGCTTTTCAGCTTTTCGTAGACCTCTCCCCGCAGGACAATATCATCCGTTACCCGTCCATTGGGCGTAAAGAAAGCTCTGTTTGCAAAGATGATTCTGCGCTCTTGCAGAAATTCTTCACAAAACAGAGCTTCGTTGATGTTCTGCCCCTCAAACCAGACAGGCAAGTTCATATCAGGCATTTTCCGTTTCTTCGCCATGGTGCGCCACCTCCTTTTTCTTTCGTGCGGTGTACTCTTGCAGAAAAGCAATTTTGCCATCTTGCATCAGCTTGTCCACCAATGCCACCCGTTCTTCCAGATCACCCACGGTAAGCACATCTGCCATATATTCGATATGGCAGTGCATCTGGCAGGCTTCCACAAAACGGTCATCATAAGGCTCGTCCGGTGTTTTGGGTGCATACAGCACTTTCCAATTCTCCAACAGATGCAGATAATCCGTCAGCACACGGAAGCAAAGCATTTCATCCTCCCGGAACTGTCGGATATGGGGGCGCTTTGGCTTGACCATAGCTGCGGCAGTGGGTGGTTTCGGGTCAAGCCCGAAGTCCGCAGCCAACTTTTGTGCCGCTTGCAAACTCGTCAGATTGAACAGCCTTGCCACAAGGTCAATTACATCCCCCTTGGCTCCGCAGCCGAAGCAGAAGAAATAATCTTCATTCAGCTTCAGGCTCGGATGCCTGTCATTGTGGAACGGGCAGCAAGCCATGCCGTTGCGGTTGACTTTCAGCCCGTAGTGTTCGGCGGCTTGCTTTACGCTGATTGCCGCCTTGATGTTTTCATAGATTGTCATAGAAAAACCTCCGTTCATAATAGTCTGGAAAGCACGAAGCACCCGCCGTGATTGGCAGGTGCTTCGCCCTTTCTACTATGGTTATGACGGATTTGGAAAAAAGCAGGCTAAAAGCAGGACAACCCCGTTTCAAAAAACAGGACAACTTATCTGATGATGTAGATTCCTTCACATTTGCATGGTATAATTAGAAAAGTGAAAAAACAGGACAGGAGGGCAAGCATGAATCAAGAACTTATGACATTGGATTTTTGGCAGGATACGGTCATATATGAGGGAAAAACATTTCCTATCGGTACTCTTGCCTGTGATGCGCTGAATGTTCCTGCGGATACCATTTCTAAAATGAACGAGCAATGCGAGAAAATCAATCTTATGCTTGGGGCGATGAATGCGAAACAGGATGCTTCGGCACTCTTTCCTATGGTAAGGGAAGCTGCTCTGGCAATGCTGGATATTCTCAGTAAAACGCCGCCATTCTCCTATATGGATGTTCCAAAACACAGAGAACGGATAGAAAGGGTCTTTACTACGGATTGTGCGTTGAGCCATTTAGAGTGTGTCCAAAAAGCGAACAGCGGCACAATGCAGCTTGAAGACCTCGTAAAATATGAAGATGCAGTACTACTTGAACGTTATACTGCGGTTTTCGGGCATCTGGCATTCTCTCTCGGAGAATACCAAAAGGCAATGCTTGATTTTGCGGAAAAGTCGGATAGCAATGAAGCAGACCGCACCGCAGAGGGCTTTGCAAAGATGTTCGGCAGCTATTTCCCGCCGGAGTTCTCCATCACGGAGGGCAAAGCCTGGATGTCTGTGTCCAATCAGTCTGTTCAGTATGTATCCACCATCCGTCCCGGTGAGGATGTGGCAAAACTGGTCAAGCGGATGCACTATGTTTCCTTTGTGGGGATGTTCCGGTCTGATCTCTTTGAGGGCTTATGTGTCGGTCATGCACCGAAGAAATGCAAAATCTGTGGCAAATGGTTTTTGACCACCAATGCAAGGCACACAAAATACTGCGGCGGTTATGCACCGGAGGACAAGCTGCACCGCACCTGTCGGCAAATCGGCAATCTGAAAGGCAGAGAACAGCGAGAGCTTGCAGACGATCATCCGGTTATCCAGATATACGAAAAGCGGCTGAATACCATAAACCGCTATATCAAGCGTGGCAAACTGGACGATGACGTAGCGGAGGTTATGAAGAAACTGGCGAAAGATAAGATGCTCCGGGCAAAAAGCAATGTCGCTTATGCCAAAGGAGCTTATGAGAAAGAAATGGAACAGGCTGCTTTGAAAAAAGAAGCCCTAAAGAGAATTTGAATTTGGAGGTATATCCATGGAAGGAATAAATGCAAACGATAAAATTTATAAAATGTCCTTTTCAAAGGTTTATCCACTTCTTGTTACAAAGTGTGAGAAAAAGGGACGAACAAGAGAGGAAGTAGATCAAGTTACTTGCTGGTTAACAGGGTATAGTAAAGATCAAGTGAATGATTTTCTGATACATGATGTTGCATATGGAGACTTCTTTTTGAATGCTCCCCAGCTTAATCCTAATCGAAAACTGATTACAGGGAAAATCTGCGGAGTTTGTGTAGAAGAAATCGAAGAACCGCTAATGCAGGAAATACGCTATCTGGACAAGCTGATTGACGAGTTAGCAAAAGGAAAACCGATGGAGAAAATATTGAGAAAGTAATAATTGATATTGAGGAGGTTTTAGTATGTGGACTTGTCCAAAATGCGGAAGGGAGTTTAAAAGGACAAATCAAAGTCACTATTGCGGCAAGGCTCCTGAAAGTGTAGATGAATATATTGAATTACAGATTCCAGAAGCGAGAGCGTATGTTGTGGAATTAAGAAATCTAATTCTTCGTTGTGTTCCAGCAGTTAAGGAACAGATTGCTTGGAGTATGCCAGTATATAAGAAAGACAAGTTCTCAATATCTTTTGCTGCCTGTAATAAACATATTAGCCTTTACGTAGATACAAATGTTTTAGAAATATTCAAGTCACAACTAAGTGCTTTTACAATAAGGAAAAATGCAGTCTATCTGCCCTATGAGAAAGAATTACCGATTAAAATAATTGAAAAAATTATAAAACAAAGCCTTGAAGAAATAACGTGAATTTCAGTTTTCTGGAGATTGATAAACGTTATTAAAGTGAAGGGAGGTGCGCTATGCTGAATGATTTTACATGGAATATGACCGGATACATACCGAAGCACCAAGTCAATCCGCACGGTGATGGTCTCATTCCCTATGTGGCAGAGCGCATCTTCCAACTGGAGCCGGAACCGCCAACGGTTAGCAATCCAAATGAACATATTCTGTCTGCATTGCAGGAAAAGAATTTGCTATATTTTTCGTTCTTCCTGCACCACTACGAACCACAGCTCAACAAGCGCATCAAAGGCTTTCTCGGTGTGGATGGCGGCGATCTGTACGACACAGATCGATTTATAGATATAAAGCTATCCTGTCGGGAGCAAATGCTCCAAAAGCTGATGGATTATGATCCTGCCAAGGGTGCGGAGTATGCTACATACAT
>JAFVAA010000797.1 GCA_017476305.1 Lachnospiraceae bacterium | reverse complement strand
GTCCAGTTTATTAAAAATCTCAATACTAGTACATCAGAAATTTAATTCCTTTATGTTAAATGCAGGAAAATTTTTTATATACAAGGAAGCCGAAAGAGGCATAGCGGGCTATGTTGATTGAGGCTGACGCAGTATATAGAAAATTTAACAAATTTAACATAAAAGAATTAATTTATGATGTACTAGGTATATATTTTAAGTATGGATAAGAATTGGCTAAGGTTGGAGGATATAAAATGAGTTTGATACGAATTTCTAATTTAGGTCCGGTAAAAAAATATTCTGAAAAAACAGATGATAAGCTACTGATTTTAATAGGGGAACAGACGAGTGGAAAAAGTACAGTGGCGAAAATGATTTTTTTTTGTAAAAGTATTTCAGATGAATTTAAGAAATTTCTAATGGAGCCGAATAATCTTGTGGGAAGGAGAAATCAGGGGATCTCTTTAACTGGTTTCTATAAGGTTCTGCGTACTAAATTTATGGAATATTTTGGAACTACAAAGCACATGGATTTTTTTAAAATAGAATATACTTTTGATAATAATGAAACTGTAAAAATTATTTTGGAAGAAAGCTATGCCAACATTTATTTTTCAAAATATTTGAAAGAAAAATGTAATGAATTAATTTTTACAATAAAAGAATATTACCAAAACCAAGAAAAGAATTTTTCTAAAAAACTGGATTTGAAATTATGGACTTCACAGCAGGAAAAATTTGAAAATATGGTTGATACGGAAGTGAATAGAATATTTGCACAAGAATATACACCAATCTTTATACCTGCGGGGAGGAGCATGCTTTCAACTAATTCAGAATTTTTCTATACCAGAACGCCTAATAAATATGATGTTTTAATGAATGAATTTATAGAAAGAATACGGATTTTGCAAAAGCAGTATTTTCAAAAAATAGAGGATATTGTTGAGGATAGAAAAAAATTAAGTTCAGAAGAGATTGATTTTAAGAGTGTAAATAAAGCTATAGGACTAGTTCGGAAGATTTTGAAGGGCGATTATATAAATGATAAATCAGGAGAAAAAATATATTATGAAAAAGAAAAATTCGTTAAATTAATTCAAGCTTCATCTGGGCAGCAGGAGTCTCTTTGGATTGTGCTAATGCTGTTTTCCATTATTTTAAATAATCAGAAGGTATATATGGTGATTGAGGAACCGGAAGCGCATTTGTTTCCGACCGCGCAAAAGGAAATCTTAGAATTAATTATATTGATGATTAATTCTACGGGAAGCAGGGTTATTCTTACTACCCATAGTCCCTATATATTGACTTCTGCGAATCTTCTTATGTATTCTTCTTATGTGGAAAAGGATTCAAAAAGTGCACAGGATATTGTAACAGATGAATTTCGTATAGCAAATGAAGATATTTCTGCATATTTATTAAAGGATTTTTCAGAGATAAACATTATGGATAGAGAAAATAAAATGATTGATGCTTCTACAATTGATACAATATCGGAAGAATTAAATATAGCTATTGATAAGCTATTGGAAATGGAGATGGAACATGGATTGTACTAATTTTGAAAATTGTTTTGCTTCTTTAGAGGAGAGAGGAACAAAAGAAAAAAACTGCAAAAAAAATTCTTGTTTAAAATCGTTTGATCAAAGAAAAAGCATAGCAGTTTCTGAAAATAGTAAAAGATATGAGCTCATAAATGAAAGAAAGGATCAAGTTGCTGTATTCCGAATGGATCATGGTTTGCTAGAAACAAATGTCAGAGCAAAATGTGATTATTTTATATTGGATATTGATTTAAAACATGCCATATTTGTGGAGCTAAAAGGGAAAAATCTTAGCCATGCGTTTGAGCAGATTGAAGAAACCAGAAAATATCTTATATCCGGTTTAAAAGAATATGCTTTACATGGTCGTATAGTTACATCGAATAGAACGAATGTTCCAAATGTAAAAGCGAACCCAAAATATGTTGCATTAAAAAAGAAAATGGATATTAAGATACAATCCAATGAACTAAAGGAGATGGTTGACGAATTATAGTTCTTTGGGAAACAGGATGTCAGTTACTATCAGTAGGTTTGGCAGGAAAGTGTTTTTAACAGAAGGGAAGTGTACTAGGTGGGGAAATTTGGAAAATATTATGTGCCTTTTTTGTATGCAACAAATGGACAACCCTATTTGAAGCAGATTGCGACAAAATCAGGAATCTGGGAGTTGGATGTCAGGGGTGGACGTGCACCAAGGGCACTTTCCGGCTGGAAAAGCCCGGAAGGAAAGACAGAGGTTCTTTTGTCTATGGCGACAGGGGATGGTGGTATTATAGTGACAAGTCAAGCAAAGACCGCATAAATCAAGGTTTTTTGGCTGATTTAGTCCTACAAAAAAATGCCTTTGGGTGAGGTATTTACAGGTGGGACGGCGCCGTTTTCAACTGAAAATATGACTGCCTTGCACTAATATAACACGAGGGGCGGTGAAGCCTTAGGGGCAAAATGCATGGGAGAACTATGCCTGTGCGGTACAACTGAACATGGAATTAAGGTAGGACTTGATCGGTGACTGGGAAGTGTGCGCTGATGATAGTCCTATTTTTTATGCCTTCCCAGGAACCGGTTGGGTGCCTGCCAGAGTCAATCAGAGTAAAGGAGTGAAAATCTATGGCAAGAGCAAGAAGAGAATACAGGGAACTGACGGTAAGTGAGGCATGCAGCTATGGAAGAAAGACGGCACCGATGCTTCGGATCCAGGGGTTCTGGTTTCAGGAACTGGGATTCAATATCGGGGATTCGGTTCTGGTTAAGTGCGAGGAAGGCAGGCTGGTCATTATGGCGGATACCGCCATGGCAGAACGGAAGAAAGCGGAGAAGGCTTTCATGGAAGAAGAGACCAGGAAGCTGCAGGAGCGTTTCCGGGAGGAGAGGAAGGAACTGAGGGCGAGGTTCGTTGCAGAGGGGCAGGCGGACTATGGAGCGGTGGCAGAAGCCGGATTGGAGGCGTGAGGATATGGGAAAGATAATCATGATTGGGGCGATGAAGGGCGGAGTCGGAAAGTCTGTGACTGCATTCAATCTGGCGTATTCCCTGCAAAAATGTGGGAAGAAAGTGCTGGCTGTGGATTTTGATCCGCAGTCCAACCTGACCACCTGCTTCGGGGCAGAAGATGTGGACATGGCGATCAGCGACCTTATGATGAACGTGATTGAGGAAGAGGATCTGCAGGAGCGCGGGGAATATATCTGGGAGAGGGACGGTGTGGATTTCATCCCGTCATCCATGGTCATTTATGATAAGATGACGGATATAGTCTATCTGACGACGGGAATCGGTGCATGGAGGATCTTTGTGGACAGGTACGGAAATTATTGCCTGTACCATAAAAATAGATATGAGGATTCCATGTGCTAGGGAAGGAGGATATAATGCGGAAGATATATGAGTGGAAAGAGCGTCAGAAACTATTGAGGGAATATAGTTTTTTGAGAAATCTGCAGGAAGCAACAGATAAAGAAACTTATCTACAAATGCTCCAAAAGGAGGAGGAACGGTTATTGGCTGAAATAGAAATGATAGAGGAGAGAGAACGGAAAGAATACGCTGGGGAGTACGATTTGTCCCGTCCTCTGGTTCCTGTTATGTATGAAGATGAAAGGATTCTGCTGCGCAGACCGGAACCAGAAGACAGGGAGCCTTTTCTTCAGGTTAAACGCCAGTATGCCTTTTCAAAGACGATGTTTCAGCGGGAGAACTATCCGGATGATCTCTGGAAGGAACATATTTCAGAAGAGAGCCTGTATTATTCGATCACCGGGAAAAAGAATGATAAATATATTGGCTATTGTGGTGTGAAAAATCTGAAAAAGAAAGTCTGGGAAGTTGCGATTGAGCTGGACGGAAAATACTGTCATCAGGGATATGGTTTTTTGGCACTGGGAAAATATCTGGAAAATTTGGCAGAGCTTTCCGGGAGGCGTGAATTTGCAAGCAGGGTGGAGGCCGATAACATCGCATCACAGAAACTGATGGAGAAACTGGGATTTCAACCATACGGACTGGCAGAGTTTTTACTCCATAGTGAGGAAGATAAGAGGGAAGCGGAAGAGGAATATCTGTATCTTTTGGATGAAAGATATGAGAAACTGGCGGAACGCTTCCAGGTGGAGCCAAGAAAACTCTTAAGCCATGTATTGGAGTACAGGCTGTGTATGTAAGCAGAATGTATCCTAGCTATGAGGGTTCGGACGTTTGGATTCTGGAAGGAGATCCATTGTACAGACGCATAAATAAAATGCTCTGTTGCACTACCAGCTGTCGAGGGGAGGAAAACTTATGAGGAGTTTACAAAGAAAAACAAAAGTATTTCGCCTGCGTGATAAAGTCATTATCATCTTGGCAGTGGCAGGATGGATCTGCTTGTTTGTACGCTGTTCCGAAAAGCCTGATCAGGGAGAAGAAATGAGCCTTGCTGCGCAGTATGATACTGAAAATACGGATGTTCATACCACGCGGGATTTCAGTGCTTCCAGATGCAGCCTGGAGGATTGTTACAGGGACAGGGCAGAGGGCAGCCGATACTGTGAAGAGCATACCTGTGCGAAAGCAGGATGCTATGGACTGTGTCTCGATACTGGCACGGAGCTCTGTAATAAACATGCAGAAGAATCCCATCAGGAAGACGGATACAGTACATGTATGACGGCGGGCTGCTATAAAAGAGCAAACCGGAACTGCAAATACTGCTATCTGCATACCTGTCAGGCAGAGGGATGCCATAACGAAGTGGTAAAGGACGGATATTTCTGTAAAATGCACTTGTCAGGCAACTGGTTCTCAGATGAGGATCAAGAGGAAAAGGATATTGATGATTATGACATCGAGGGATACTATGAGGACAGAAGAGATGTACTGAAAAATCCGGATGAAGCGTATGCTGCTTTTGAATATGATGAAGACGCATGGGAGGATTATGAGTAGGCAGTGGTCTGTATGACCGGAACTGTAATGGGAGTTAGAAAAAGTGAGCTGTAAAGTATATTTTAATGTAGGAGGGATGGCTTATGTTTGGTGCATGGGATAAAGTATTTGATCTTAATGGGGATGGGAAACTGGATGCGGCAGAGCTTGTAGCGGAATCCTCTTTCCTCTATCAGAGGAAAAAGAGACAGGAGACAGGCGGGAATCCTTTTCCTATACAGAGTGTTTCAGAAGAGCCGGAAATAGATTTTGCTGCAGAAGAACGAGATTTTCTAGAACAGGAAACGGGGTACGATTATGAATCTCTGGAACTGATGGATGAATGGGAACGGAGGGAAGTTTTAGAGGATGCAGGGCTGGATGCGGACGACTATGATTTTTGGTAAGGATCTGAAAACAGGAGAGGATGATCATGGAGCAGAAAAGTTCAGAAAAAAGAATAGAAAAGCAGCAGATCCAGCAGGAATTGGACAAACTTGTGGATATTTTTGAAAAAGAGGATGGGAAGTCTTTTGAGGAGAAAAAAGAAGAGGCTTTACAGTATTTGAAGACGATGGAAGAAAATATCCTATTAGGGGAACAGATCATTCGGAGTGCTGAGAGAGAACATATCGGCAAGAATTTCAGAAAAAAGTTTTGGGATTTTGGAACAATCGTTCAAAGCATGGAAGGCATTAAACTTCGGAATGTGGAAAATTCAGATAAGGATGGATTTTTGATGATTCAAAGGGAAAATACAATCATGCCTTCGATGTTTCAGTACGAGGTCTTTCGGGAAAGATTATGGAAAGAGCATATTTCAGTTCTGGGCTTGGTATGTTCCGTATTAAAAGATGAAGAATATGTGGGATATTGTGGCGTAAAAAATCTTTCCTGCAAAAAATGGGAATTGATGGTGGAACTGCTGCGAAAATGGACAGATCAGGGAATCGGATATAGGGCTATGACTGTCTTTTTAAATGAGATTAAGATGCGAATGGATGTATCGGAATTTCGGATCCAGGTGGATCCATCCAATTATGCAAGTCAGCGTTTGGTGGAAAAATTAGGAGCAGTGCCAAATGGGGTTGGCGAGTTTATCTTACACGGGGAAGAGGAAACAAAGCGATGTGAAGAGAGAAATATGCACCTGATGGATGACAGGATCAGGGCGGTAGCAGAAAAGTTTCAGGTGGAGCCGAGAGTGTTATTGAGCCATGTGCTGGAGTATAAGCTGGAATGGACGAAGATTTGAAATGAGGAATGTGTTATGAACAGGGCGATATATGCAACAGACGGAATTTATTTTCTTTCTCCTTTTGAGGAAGAGGATCGGAACATTTATATGGATCTTCAGAAAAAAATGGAGAAAAAATTGACAGCGTATGAGAAATATTGTGAAGATTCCTGGTGGTATTATAAATTGCACGGAGAAACTAAATCGTATTTTATCATTAGTATGGAAGGTGTTTATTGTGGTTATATAGAGCTGATAAAATATGCTGAGGATACTCCAGAAATAGGAATTGAACTGACCAGGGAAAAGAGAAATCAGGGGATTGCAAAACACGCAGTAAATATGCTTATAAAGCGTGTTTGTCAGGAAAGAAATATACCTTATTTTATTATTCACATTGCGGAGAATAATGCACATAGCAGACATGTTTTTGAAAAGATGGGAGCTGTGTTTGTGGAATCGGAGCAAACTAATTACGAGAAGTATATAAAGATATGTAAAACTGAGAAAGAACGGAAGAATGTGGAGATTTTTTTTGGTGATGAGATTCCGATTTGTAGATATTTGTTAAGAGCGGATCAAAAACATATTGTAGATAATAGTGAAAAGTAAGATTGGAAAACTTTTAATACCTTCATTACGAATATCTGTGTCGGTTTCGTTTCGTAACCGGAGGGGTTGCATTTGGAAAAACAGCTTTTTATAATGGGTATGATCAGATTCGGCACTGATGGGAAACTTTATGATTTTCAGATACCAAAGGAGCAGGTTATGGACAAGGCAGATGAGCAGATATTAAAAATTTTACAGGGAAATGCCCGTATCAGCTTTCAGAAACTTGGCGAGGCGATCGGGCTTTCCCGTGTGGCAGCAAAGAAAAGGGTAAGGAAGATGGAGAAAGAGGGCATCATCCGTGGATATAATACCTGTATCTATAGAAAGGATGAGATCACTATGTTCATAGATATCGTGACGGTCCATGAGAGTTTTGATGAGGTGTTGGAGTATGTATCGACGAGGACTGCTTTTGTCAGACAGATCTTTCGTATCACAAAGAAAGACCATATCCATATGATAGCTGTTTCTGATGACATCCATGACCTGAAGTATCTGACTAGGATACATGCATTATGATACGGAGTCGAGATATGAGGAATATCTCTTTAAAAACCACATGAATGCTCAATTCACTCGGCAGGGCGTAAACTATGTGCTAAAAAAATATGGTGCAAAAGCCAGAAACGTAAATAAGACACTAAT
>JAFVAA010000075.1 GCA_017476305.1 Lachnospiraceae bacterium | reverse complement strand
TTCAGTAATCTTATTTGATGAGATTGAAAAGGCACATCCGGATGTATTTAATGTACTTTTGCAGGTTCTGGATGACGGACGTATCACGGACTCCATGGGAAGGACTGTAGATTTTAAAAATACCATCATCATTTTGACTTCGAATATCGGTTCGAACTATCTTTTAGAGGGAATCGGGGAAAACGGTGAAATCCGTGAGGAAGCCAGGGAAGCGACGATGGCAGAGCTTCGGGGAAGCTTCCGGCCGGAGTTTTTGAACCGTCTGGATGAGATCATCCTGTTCAAGCCTCTGACGAAGGAGAATATTTCCGGTATTATCACGTTGATTATGGCAGAGCTGAATGAGCGGGTGAAGGATAAAGAGTTAAGTGTGGAGCTTAGTGAAAGAGCGAGGGAGTTTATTGCCGAGGAAGCATATGAACCGGCGTTTGGCGCCAGACCACTCCGGCGTTATCTGCAGAAAAATGTCGAAACCCTTTTGGCAAAAAAAATTCTTTCCGGAGAGGTTTCTATGGGCGATACGGTAACGATAGATGTAGTGGATGGTGTTTTACAGGCGGGGTAAGAGTTGACCGGAGGGGGAACTCGTGGTATACTTGCAGAGTTATTAGTGAGCTGTGGACGGGAACGGATCCTTGTCTGGCAGCTTGAAAAGGGAATGCAGTGAGAAGCTGCAGCAGCCCCCGCTACTGTGAGAAATCGTGTCAGCCTTTTGCATTCTTTCGGAGGCTTTATGATAAATGTGTTTATTTAATGCATGTATTATAAAACCAGGATGACGCTGGCTTTTTTATAGCAGATCGTTTTCGAAAAAAGGAGGAGAGATTTTTGCCACAGATCTTACCTGTTTTTGAAAAAAACGGTCTGCCGAAATACCATTGCAAAAAACGAACGCAAAAAGGGCTGTTATGTGAAGAATATTCATATAACAGCCCTTGCTCTGTTACAGCCTTTGCTGTTTTTGTGAGAAGGGAAAAGGTCAGAGATTTCAAGCCAGGAGACCTGCTAATAATGACGTCAGAAAAGAGTGCGTTTCGGTGGGAAACGGATTGGCGAATAAAAATCAGAAAGGAAAAAGAAAATGAAGACAAAAAGAGTATGGGGTTTTCTTCTTTCGTTTGCGTTAGTTCTAGGCTTAACGTCAGGAGCTTTCGGAAATCGTGCGGCGGCAGAAGAAACAGCGAAGAAGATCGTAGTTTATGTGGCAGCAGAAGGAAAGAATGCAAATGGTGACGAGGTAAACATTTTAAAAACACCGGTACAGGTAACGGAAGGAAGTATGGCGGAAACGGCTGTGACACAGGTGCTTGATTTTTATTATAAGGACAATTATGTGTATGGCAGTTCGTTTTTAAGTTCGATTGGCAAGGTGGAGAATGCCGATCCGAATTACTGGATGTTCCATGTAAATGGTGAGGATCCGCATGAAGGAGATAAGTGGTATTCCATTGGGGATTATCCTTTAAAGGATCAGGACCGGATCAGTTTGGTCTATGGGGATTGGCAAAATTTGGCAGCCGAGTGCTCTTCCTATGCAGATGATGATTCCCTGATACCGGATGCAAACGCGCAGGCACAGCTTTTAGAAAATGCGAAAAAGCAGCAGAGTGTTCTGGCGAAGAAGATATATGAAGCTAATTTTGCGAGTACGGGATATGTACCCGGTATTACCGATACAGACGGCCTGTATGATGTATTTTCTTTCGTGCAGGCAGATTTTCATGAGGGAGAGGCTGACGCTTTTTATGATGCAGTAGCTTCTAAAGTGGTTTCCGAGTTAAGAGCATTAAAGGAAGGGCGTGTGATCCGTACTGCGGATGAACAAACCTCTTATACTTTGGAAACCTATGAAAATAATAAATATGTGATTATCAATTATGCGAAAATTGCTCTTCTTTTGGCAGCACTTGGTCAGGATATTACGAATGCAGGCGGCATCGATTTGACAAAGAAGCTGACGGATAAAACAAATTATGACAATGCAAATCCGACCATTCTTACCAGGGAATCCCTGATTTTATTCGCTATGGATGGAACAGGTGCGGCATGGCCGACAGATAACGCAGTAAAGAGAGAGGATATCGTGAATGCGATTGTAAACGGAGTGGATGACCAGATTGGTTTTGCGACAGATCTTTCTTCCGCATGGGGGGCTACCTTAGATAGTGCGGCTATGGCAATCCAGCCCCTGGCAGATGCATTTGCGCCGGTTCCGGAGAATACGGAGGATGCGACAGCGAGGGCTGGATTTGAAAAGATCAATCGTGTGATTACGATGCTTGATGTCATGCAGGATAAAACAGGTGGTTATGCAGGTCCGAATGCAAATCCGTGGACACTGGCGCAGGTGATGACTACGGCAGGTCTGTTTCAGATCAATCCACTGTCAGATACCAGAGTAATCCGGGATGGGAAAACACTTTTCGATGCTTCTGCGCAGTATGTGGATACGGCGAAGGAAGAGGTGAATGCAGATCTGATGGGCTATGCTCCGGCACAGCTTTTACGCGGTCTGACTTCTTGTATCGCTTCTGCTGGGGGAAAGGACGGGCTTTATCATTTAAAGGCACCAAAGACAAAGGCAACGGTCACGGAGTATGTGACGGGAACGGAGCCGGGGGCAGATTCGGAACCGGCAGACACTCCTGTGGCTCCGACACCGGAGAAAAATACCTGTAAGAAGGTAGTGGCTGAAGAAAAAACATATACGATTAAAAAGGCAGGAAAGCCAGCCGAGGCGGTATTTCTTATTACAGCATCCGATGCTTCGAAAAAGACGACGGATAAAGTAACCGTGAAGGTGAAAAATTCGAAAATTGCCAAGGTTACGAAACGTAAACTTTATAAGGGAAAACTGCTTGTCTATATTAAGGGAATGAAAAAGGGAAGTACGGTACTTACT
>JAFVAA010000796.1 GCA_017476305.1 Lachnospiraceae bacterium | reverse complement strand
TCGCATAACGGATGCATATATACAAAATAGTAATGGATGATCGCTACCTTTATATATGGATTTTCTACATTTTCTTCATGATAAAAAGTAAAAAACTGCTTCATACAGTAATCTAAGAGCGATGGATCCGGTGCTTCGTGGCTTCCCACGGTCACGACACCGGTCCTGAATTTTTCTCCGGACATCCCCGCATTGTCACATACACCATCCGTCACGATCTTCCAAAGCTGCACCAGGGTATCTACATCTCTCTTATTCGTAATATTTAAATACTTCACTGCCCGATATGTATTTAAAATCATCTTATCGCCTTTTTTTTCCGAACGCTTCGCACGAAAGACCTCATTTAACTCCTCCTGTGTCGTGTCGGCTCCCTCGATCCTGCAGCTGTGAAAGGACTCCTCCTCGATTGAAACCTCAGCATCCATATTGGTAATGGAAATATGGTCATACATGGTATTGATCTCTTTTAAAAGCTTCTCCGGAAGTGCCTCAGGACAGTAGGTAAGCCTGTTCCCCATCGCATCCCGCAAAGAAAGCTGTACCAGCCTTTCCCTGCGTTCTTCCAGTTTCCTCGCTGCCACACGGTCTCCCAGCTTTGCATCTCTTTCCAATATTTTATATTCCATACACTTCTCCTTTTTTCCTGTCCTGTGTTCTCCAGGGAGCGGTTACTACGAAACCGTCCCATCGAAAAAACGACAAAAGGCTACCACATAAAAACTGTGATAGCCCTCCTTATCTTTATTCTACTGCTCACTAAGCTCTACTAATTCCTTTAAAAGCTTTGGAACCATCTCATCCATCGTCTCATCCGGGAACTGACAGGTTCCTACTGCTTTATGTCCGCCGCCGCCATACTTTAACATCAGGCTTCCGACATTTACATTGGATGTCTTATTTACGATACTGTATCCCGTCGCTACAGAGCAGCCCTTTCCACTGCGTCCGGATACGATCCATGCAGAAATATTCTGCTCCGGATACATACTGTAGATCATAAAACGGTTTCCGGAATAGATCGGATCCACCCCGCGCAAATCGGAAATAATGACATTTCCCTCGACTCTGGTGTGCTCTCTGACCATTTTCTGGAACTTTTCACTCTGCTCATTGTAGACCTCGATACGCTCTACCACATCAGGGAGTGCCAAAATCTCCTCCGTCGTCATCGTGCGGCATGCATCGATCAGCTCCTCCATCAGCTGATAATTCGAAATACGGAAATTTCTCCAGCGTCCAAGCCCGGTACGCGGATCCATAATATATCCTACCAAAATCCACCCCTGCGGATGTAAGATCTCATCAATCGTAAGATTTGCAGAATCCACCTTATCCACAGCTTCCATCATATCATCAAACTGCGGGAAACGGTCCCTGCCGCCATAATATTCATAAATAATACGTGCGCAGGAAGGAGTAATGCGGCTCTCTCCCTTATACTTTCCTTCTAACTCCTGCCTTTCCTGCTCACTGCTATGATGATCGAACCACAGACCACAGCCCGGTACATAAGGCACATTTGCCAGACAGTCATTCTCTGTAACCTCTATCAGCCCATCCTGTAAATCCTTTGGATGCGCAAATTTCCAATGATCGATAATCCCTGCTTCCTTTAAAAGTGCTGCGCAGGCGAGTCCGTCAAAATCTGATCTAGTAACTAATCTCATACAATAAATCCTCCTATATTTTTCTGAACAATGTGCTGAACCTATCTGAACAATAATACTAGTTT
The DNA here is from genome assembly GCA_017476305.1 of Lachnospiraceae bacterium. Classification (GTDB taxonomy): domain Bacteria; phylum Bacillota; class Clostridia; order Lachnospirales; family Lachnospiraceae; genus Butyribacter. The sequence continues at coordinate 10,097 of JAFVAA010000796.1, read as the reverse complement.
AGCACATTTTTCCATAAAATTCTATAATAATCTTTATTTTTTCTATGGAAAGCGTTTTTCCCGCTACCGAAACAGATAAAAGCATATCACAATAATCGCGATCACAGCGGCTATCGTCAGAATCACCTTTGGAACAGATACCGGAGTATCTCCGGAAATTTTACCATTTTGGCCATTCACGACGAATTGATAGACCTTATCCTTATACTTAAAGCTCGACATCCAGATCGGAAGCAAAAGATATTTATACGTCAGCTCATCGAACTCCGTTCTGATGCTTTTCACCTGACTGCGATCTGCATGATGGTCTTTTCTGATCTTACTCTCTACGTCACTTTTTATCTTTCTTTCCATGCTCGCCTTTGCAGACTTCCAGCCATCCTCCAGACCAACGGAATAACGCTCTGCCACAAAGCCGGCGATATATTCCGGCTTATAGGCCACATTATTTTCCGTATCAAACGGCTCTAACCCTTTCATCATCGAAGATGTATGTTTCGTAGAAGCAAGCACCAGCTCATCATCAAAAAACTTTTTATAGTTTCCCTGCGTTCTGTACCAATCCGTCCGTGTCTTCTCATTCCCCTCGGAATCCTCATAGGTATGGTCAATGCCATACTCTCCCTGGTATTCGGAATACGTCTGCGCATCAAAGGTCCAGTATGGAAGGTAGATTCCTTTGAATTTATCCGCTCTGGCACTTGTTTTGGCAAGCTTCGGACAGTAAAATTTTTTCCCGATCCAGGTCCTGAAAAGCTCGGAAGCTTTTTCATCACTGATCTGAAACGGAACCACACCACCCGGTGCAATGGTATCCTTATCATTCTGGTCCATGACCTGATTCGAGCCACAGAACGGACACACAGCAGAGGTCTGCAGGGCATCATAGATCGACTCCGCACCACAGGCTTTGCAGATTACCGTCTTCGTCTCCACGCCCCAGTCCTTATTCGCAGTAAACTCGGCCGACCTTAAATCGAGCTCTGCCGCCTTCTTTGGCTCCTCCTCTTTTATGGGAATTTTCTCCTCGTAATCACAGTATGGACATTTCAGATTCCCGGAGGCAGGATCAAAATCCATCACCCCTCCGCACTGCGGACACTTTTTATCCGTCTCCTCTTTCGTCTTCACGATGTTCAAATCATCTTCATATCCCATAGTCGTCCTCCGTTCTGGTATTTATCGCATTCGCTGTGCATAGTGCGGAATCTTTTATTGGATATCATTATCATCAAATACGTCCCCGCACTCCGGACAGAACTTCGGCGGATGATGCGGATCCTCCGGTGTCCAGCCACATTTATCACATTTATATAAAGGGGCTCCTGCAGGCTTTTTCGCCCCGCATTCCTGACAGAACTTTCCCTGGTTTACGTGACCACAGGAACATGTCCAGCCATTCTGCTCCGGCTCCGGCTTCGGAGAACCGCACTCTGCACAAAATTTTCCGGTATTTCCGGTCTTTCCACAGGAGCACGTCCAGCCGGAAGCCCCGGTCTGTGCAGGGGCTGCCTGTCCCTGCGGCTGTGCCTGTGCTGCCTGCTGCTGTCCCATGCCATAAAGAGCCTGTGCATTCATGCCACCAGCCTGATTTGCCATATTCATCCCGGCAAACGCCATCATAGGACCTGTAGATGTATTCGAAGCGGCTGCCTTCATCGCCTCTGCCTGTGCACCCACCAGTGCTGCTGCGCCCATATTCGGATTTGCAAATACGGCAGTCTTCTGTAGATCCTTGATCATCTTTTCATCCTCTTCGGATGCCGTGATGCTGTTCACGCCAAAGGAAACGACCTGGATCCCGCGGAGCTTCGTCCACTTTTCTGAAAGCTGTCCGTTTAATGCATCTGCAAGCTCCATCGTATGTGCCGGAACTGCACTGTAGCGGATTCCCATTGCGGAAATCTGGGCAAACGCCGGCTGTAAAGCCGTCAAAAGCTCTGTCTTTAACATTCCGTCAATCTTATCCCTGCGGTACTCATCTGCCTCATTTCCGCATACGTTCGTATAGAATAAAATCGGATCGATAATCTTATAGGAATATTCTCCATTACAGCGAACGGAAATATCTACATCCAGGCCAATCTTCTCATCGACGACACGGAACGGAACCGGATTTGCCGTCCCGTATTTATTTCCTTTGATTTCCTTCGTATTAAAGAAATATACCCTCTGGTCCTTTCCGGTATCCCCGCCAAAGGTAAAACGCTTTCCGATAGCGGCAAACGTCGCCTTGATGCTGTCCCCTAAATTCCCGGTAAAAATGCTCGGCTCTGAGGATGCATCCCACTGAAACTCTCCTGCCTCTGCGCAAATCTCTACGACCTTTCCCTGATCCACGATGATCATGCACTGTCCTTCATTGACAGCGATTACAGAACCATTGGAAATGATGTTATCATTCCCTTTGTTCTTGGCTCCGAACTTTCCCTTCGTGCGATGCTCTCCCTTTACGACCAGCACATCGTCCGAAATGGATTCACAGTAAAAGTAATCCTTCCACTGATCTGCCATGACTCCTCCGATTGCACCTGCAATTGCTCTTATTAATCCCATAAGCTCCTCCTTTTCATATGTTTTCATGATTACTTTTCACAGCAACTTTTCCAGTCTACAAACACGAACACGGGCATTTGCCATACCCATGTATAAAACAGATATCTAAATTATATAAAATTTTCTATGAAATGTCCATCATTAAAATTCGAAATGAAAGAAACACATCCATTTTCATCATTGATGCGTTTATCTTGGACACTATACAAAAAAGGAAATCAAAGTATATCCAAATGATCCTGCCCGTGTGGAAGTGGGAAAAAATATAAGAAGTGCTGTTTCGTATTAGATGCTGATATAAAATTACTAGTGATAATATCTGATTTTTGTTGAATTTTTTTCTTAAAATTAACAACTGTCTCATCCGCTATATTGTCATACAGCGCACCCAAAGTAAATATAGTAGAATTAGCACCTGTATCAAACTTAGCATTAATAATCTTATTTTTGTTTCTATGAAGCTGCGATATATCTAAATGATATGAACAATCATAATATTCCGCATTAGTCAATACTATTCACCTCTCTCTTATCAATCCCCTGCAGTATTACATATTGCCCACTAAAATTTTTTTCGAAAAAATATTCATCCAACAGGTTATTATCATCTTTTGATTCCGCATATGCTATTACTTCAATCTCACTAGAATTTCTCTCACATCTGGCAATGCAATTACAATCTAACCTTCCACACGACTTTATACTCCACACCGGAAACCTTCCCCATCTGCTCTATATAATTTTCAATCAGCTTTTTGGCATTTCCCTCTGCCTGTAAAAAAAGAGCCTCGTCCCCCTCTACCTTCTTTTTCATGGACTCCTGCGCTTTTTTCATCGCCTTTTGCTGATCCCTGGCTGTAATTTCATTTTTATTGAAAAAAGCATCTTTGGAAAAAACATAGGAATCTTCATTCAAAGTATTTTCATCCGCCTTGATGCTTATTAGCTTTGCCTTTGGCATGGAAACGGTCACCCTGGCCTTTTTGGCATTGACATCCATCGTGACCTTTGACATATCGATTCCGATTTCGACCTCGCCTGTATATTCGATCCAGAATTTGCGCTCCTTTTCAAACCAGTGCAGCGGTCCACTCCCCTTTTCTTTTTTTGACTTTGCCAAATTATTATACCGGCATTTTAAAGTCGAAAGCTCACAGATATTCCGGACCACAGAAAGCTCCGGCTCCTTTGGTTTCACTTTTTCCTTTCCGCAGGAGCATAAAAGCAGGGCAGAAAGCAGTAAAACCGGAACAAAAATTTTTGACCTCTTCATAAAATCACATTCCTTTCTCATATCCCAAACGATCCATCACTTTTGAAGCTGAACCTTTATTTCATATCCTTCCTCCAGCTGTTCACGAAACGGCTCCACCAGGGCATTCACGGTATCCTTCGCATTTTCCTCTGCTTTCTCTATCAGTGCATCTGCCTTTTTTGCCTTTTCTTCCAGATCCCTCACACATGCCTTATATGCCTCCTGTGAGACAGTCTCTGTTTCATACGAATCATCTGCAAAAATATACTCCAGATCTTCAAGCTTTACATTTACATCCTGTACCTCGGCTGCCGGCACAATGATCAGAAACTGCTTTTTCTTTTTATCCTCTGCTACCTCTATCTTCCCAAAATCAATTCCCAGCTTTATGATTCCCTCATATGCCACATAGTACTTGACTGTTTTCCCATCCCCATCATACACCGTCGCATAAGAATTATAATAATTTTCAAGTGTAGAAAGTCTGCTCATTTCAAAAACTTCCTTTAAGGAGGAAGTGGAAACCGTCGTCACCTTCCCCTCTTTATTTTCAAAAAATTTGGGGAAGACCATCTTTTTACACAGCACATTTCCCACGATCAAAGCTGCCAGGACAAACACACCCCAAAAAAGAAGTTTTTTTGTCAGAGCGTTATGTAATATCTGATTTGAAATCTGTTCCTTTTTCTCTTCCTTCATCGTACCTCATACTCCCCTGTAAATTTTTATGTTTCCTTTATGCCCGGAAAGGAATTCCATTTCGTTTCCGGGTACAGACCTCCGGTGCATGCCCGGAACATTTTCTATTCTTTATTGTATGGATACATTCTACCACAATCTTTCCATTCGCACAATCAAGATTCCTTAAAACCCATAAAACAAGGGGCTTCCCTGTTACCACATCTGTTTATCTGTAAACTTTGAAAAAGAGATAGTCACTTTAGCCGAGTCCATCCCTCTTTATTACTGCATTTTATCAAATTTCCCTGCTATTTATGCAGCTCTGTGGCTATAATCCGTGATATAAACTTCACTTGGAAGAGATTGTGCTTTGTCAACTATTTTCTCCAATTCTTCCATAACTTCATCATTGTAATACTTTTCTCCACATTGCTCACATTCCTCACAAGGAACATTTTTTATAACAATGACACAATCATCCAAAACAACAACATGCGTTGTAAAAATCCCCACAACCCCTTTAAAATAAGCTTATTCCCCTTATTTCCCATCAAACTCTCCTCACCCTGCGCTGCGATGAAGATAATGGAAAATAGGCTGTGGAATTGTTGGAAGTCATGATATATATATTATTGCAGAAATGCACACTCAAATCTTGACAGAAAAGCGGATTCTTTTCTCAACAATCCTGTTCATAGGTATTATTATCATCACATTCTTCTTTATAATCGCCTGTAACTTCTATTGGATTTCCATCCGGATCCAAAAAGGAAAAATACCAAAATGAAACAGACTTATCAAAATCTTTAACAATTAAATAAACAGAACCAAATTTCAAACTTATTCCTCGCATAATCCTATTTTTTATTTATTGCATTTCTCGTTTTATAAAAGTAATACTTACTGATGAATAGATTCCTCCGCTTTTTCATCTGCAAATAATTTACAAAACTCACCTGGTGCAATACTTGGAATAATGCTATGCACAAAATCCTTTTCATTTCTGGTAACAATATATTTTGCATCATTTGCAGACGCACATTCCATCTGCAAACAATCCTCAAAGTCTTTAAAATTCTTATTCTCAAGAGCTGTTTTCAATTTTGCAGAATCAATCTGTTCTATTTCAAAAATTTCAAAAAGATTCAACAAAATATCACGACAGTCCTCATTTTGATAATGCTTACGAAGATAATAAAACAAATTTGTAATCGTATGGGCAGCCAGATATCCTTCTGCTTTCTTATCACCACATATTTGAAGCACCCTGTTAGAAGCCTCAAAATATGGATCACGCCCCAGCAGTGCATCCATTACAACATTTGTATCAACCAATACTTTCATATTTCTCCTCTATGGCATCGGCTATCTCATTTTTATAGTCGATGTCTTTATTCCCCTTTCTTCGATATTTCTGTAAGTTTTGAAATGCCTGTCTGGATTTCGTCAATTTTTCATCTGTAGAATTTTGATTTTTCCTAATCTCACGCAAAAAAGCTATAACATACGAAATCTGTTCATCCGGCACCTCTTCAAGCATTTGAAGTGCCTGCTGTCTTAATACTGTCATATCATTCTCCTCCCATCATTTTCAGCTATCCGATTTCCGACCAAATCACCTTTAGCTAAAAAATTTCATCATTCTATTTGCCAAACATTCATTATATTCTTCATTCTTTAACCTGCAAATTTCTTTTGTATCTTCAGCAAAAGTTTTCATGCAATATAATATATTCTCCCTATTTTTATCAAGATCCTCCGTACAGAAATATTTTTTCAAATGCTCTCCTTTGTCCTTCGGAATAAAGCCAAGTTTATTTTGACAGCCGCCCCATGTAATCTTATCAAAACCAACCAATAGCATAGAGGCATGAATTTCATATAATATATGGAATATATGATACAGCTTAAAAAAATCTTTTCGGGCAAGATATTTTTTTACCATATACGCATGATACCAATAAGCAGTTTCTAAGTGTGTAATATTATCCTTGTAATAACTTCCTGTGCTGTTCAAAGAAATCAACGCTCTTACCTTTCATTATCCCTCTATCTATATTTCAATGGCTCGTGTGAAACATGAGACTATTTTACCACAATCCTTCCCACCACGCAATGGAAAAACTCTTGAACCTCTCTAAAATAAGGTACTTCCACCTATTTTCCATCTAGCTGCCCTCACCCTATGGTGCGATAAAGATGATGGAAAATATGGGGGAATGGCTGGGTGCAAAACTGCTTCATTCTTTCCAATGAAATCCATAATATGGCCCAATTTCTTCTCTCCTCTTTTTTCACCACACATTTCAATCAATTTTCAAGTCACTTTAAAATTAAGCCAAAAACCGCTCTTGAACTGCTGGCTGTCTATCTGAATTCACTAAAATAACAGGACAAAATTCCATTTGACATTTCCACACATACGTTCTATGATAGGGTTATAGGAAACGCATTTGACTACGACTGTCTCCAACGGATATCCACGAACGAATACAGGGGGTGATTCCATGCCAAATACCATTATCTACAATATAGATGTAAACTCTGCCTTTCTGTCCTGGCAGGCGAAGGAGATGTTAGAAACCGGAGAAACCATGGTCGATCTGCGTGATATCCCTTCTGCTGTAGGTGGCAGCGAAGAACATCGTCACGGAATCATTCTGGCAAAGTCTGCTTCTGCCAAAGCCTTTGGAGTGCATACTGGAGAACCTCTCGTACAGGCACGAAGGAAATGCCCGAATCTGACGGTCGTTCCTCCACGCTTTGATATCTACGTGGAAAATTCAAAAGCGTTTATAGAGCTTTTGAAGGAGCATTCCCCTGTGATAGAGCAGTTCAGCATTGATGAGGCTTTTTGCGATATGACCGGAATGGAGCTTTTACATGGTGATCCCGTGGCATATGCACACACCCTGAAGGATGAAATCAGGGAACGTCTGGGATTTACTGTAAATATCGGCATTTCTACGAATAAGCTTTTATCCAAAATGGCATCGGATTTTACCAAACCGGATCGTGTCCATACTCTTTTCCCGGATGAAATTTCCGAAAAGCTATGGCCGCTTCCGGTAGAAGATCTTTTCTATGTAGGACACTCTACCGCAAAAAAGCTGCGGGGACTGGGGATCCACACGATTGGAGAGCTGGCAGGGACCGATCCCGAGCTTATCCGCTCCCATTTTAAAAAGCATGGAGAAGTCATCTGGAACTATGCCAATGGAAATGATGCAGACATGCCGCTCCGGGATAAAACGGCGGCAAATAAGGGCTATGGAAATTCCGTAACCACACATTATGATGTGACAGACAGGCAGACAGCACTGCGAATCCTGCTTTCTCTCTGTGAAACGGTAGGTGCCAGGCTTCGTGCAGATAAAAGCTATATCAGCGTAGTATCCGTATCGTTAGTTGATTATGAATTTCATCACAGTTCAAAGCAGACCACTCTGCCATCTACCACCAATGTGACGGAGAAGATCTACGATACTGCCGTGATGCTTTTTGATGCTCTCTGGACACATGCCCCACTTCGCCTTTTAGGGGTAAATACCAGCCATGCCGGTACAGAAAAGTATGAACAGTACAATCTGTTCGAACTCGATAAATACGAAAAGCTGTCAAAGTTAAATGAAGCCATCGACTCGATCAGAGACCGCTACGGGGAGGACTCTGTAAAGCGCGCCTGCTTCATTGATTCAGATACCGCACATATGTCAGAAGGGTTAAATAAAGCCAAACGGAAAAAATAGAACTGCTTTTGTATATTGCCATAAAAACAAGCGGAAGGGAGAGATATTCCACAAATGAATATTTCGGTCAGACAAAGACATATTACTGCCAGAATCGTTACTTACATTTTTGCCATCTTGCTCAGTCTGGCATTGATGATTTTCATCATCCTCAGCAGTGGGAGTACGGAACCGGAATTTATTGCCGTCGTCATTGGTCTCTGGATGCTCTTTTTTCTGTTTTGCATATATAAAATTTATCTTGCCAAAAGCTACAAAGGTGTATTTCAAAAGGGCGTCCTTTCCGTGACCGAGCTGGATCATATGGATGGCATCGCCTTTGAAGAGCTTGCCTGCGAAATCTTAACCGCCAATGGATTTGAGGTCGCAGAAAATACGCAGGCGTCCTGTGACTATGGCGTAGACGTCCTCGCGAGCAAAGAGGGAATCACCTATGCCATCCAGTGTAAACGCTACTTAGAGCCGGTAGGAATCGAAGCCGTACAGCAGGTATATGCCGGAAGAGCATACTATGAATGCCATGTAGCAGTCGTTCTGACCAACCAGAGCTTCACGGCAAATGCCAAAAATTTAGCAGATAAGTTAGGAGTTGTATTATGGGACAGAGAGACACTGAGAAAGCTTCTATAAAAACGTCAGGGAGAATTTCAGGAAAATATCCGGAAACGTCTCATGAAATTTCCAAGTCGCCTTCCACAGGGCATCCGGAAGCAACGGAAGAAATATTCGTAAATAAAATCTCTGTCAGGAACCTGGTAGAATTCATCCTGCGCTCCGGAGATATCACGACCTCCGGAAGTGGTCTGCGTGATACCGAAGCCATGCAGGAGGGAACCAGAATCCACCAGAAGCTGCAGCGCAGAATGGGGAGCCGCTATCAGGCAGAGGTTTCCCTTTCCTCCGAATTCTTCATAGCTGCGGATTCCGAAGACAGGATCCACATTTCAAATACGAATTTTTCAGAATCGGCGGATGTTCCTCCCCAAAAGAAAAAGGAAATGCAGAAATCCCTGCGATTCCGGATCCTTTTAGAGGGACGTGCCGATGGAATCTTCTCCGATGGAACCGGCATGGTGATAGATGAAATCAAGAGCGTATATAAAGATATTTTTTCTATGAAGGAGCCTGTGCCCGTACATCTGGCGCAGGCACTCTGCTATGCTTATCTCTATGCGAAACAGAAACAGCTGCAGGAAATCGGTGTACGTATGACCTACTGCCATATTCCAACGGAAAAAGTCCGCTATTTTACCGAACATCGGACTTTAAAAGAACTGGAACGGTGGTTCTATCGGCTCCTGCGGGAATATGCCAAGTGGTGCGTGTGGCAGCTCCGCTGGAAGGAAGCACGAAATTCTTCCGTAAAAAAGTTAAGGTTTCCTTTCTCCTATCGGCCGGGACAGGAGGATTTGGTGAAAAGCGTCTATGTAAGTATTTCACGGAAAAAAAGACTTTATATAGAAGCCCCTACCGGCGTAGGAAAGACCATTTCTACTGTATTTCCCGCTGTGAAATCCATTGGTGAGGAGCTTACGGAAAAAATTTTTTACCTGACTGCTAAAACCGTTACCCGCACAGTAGCAGAGGAGACCTTTTCTATTTTAGAGAAAAAAAAGACCTTTTTAAAATATGTGACCATTACAGCCAAAGAAAAGATCTGTATTCTGGAAAAGCCTGCCTGCAATCCGGAGAGCTGTGAGCGTGCAAAGGGACATTTTGACCGGATCAATGATGCCATGTATGATCTTTTAACTCATGAAAATCACATCAGCAGAGAGTGCATTATAGACTAAGCAAAAAAGCATCAGGTCTGCCCCTTTGAGCTTTCCTTAGATGTATCGAACTGGACCGATATC
>JAFVAA010000074.1 GCA_017476305.1 Lachnospiraceae bacterium | reverse complement strand
TGGATGATTTTGGAACCGGATATTCGAATTTCGAACGTATTATGGAGCTGCCTTTCGACATCATTAAATTTGACCGGTCCATGGTGCTTGCCAGTGCTTCTGATGGAAAGTCGGAAAAAATGGTATCATCGCTCGCCAGCATGTTTGATGATATGGATTATGCTGTGCTGTACGAGGGAGTGGAAACACCAATGGACGAGGAAAAATGTGTGCAGATGCGGGCGAAATATTTGCAGGGATATAAGTATTCAAAACCGATTCCGATTGAGCAGCTGACGGAATATTTTGAGAAAACGGCATAGGAGGGGATGATTTGCACATGACAAAAGTCTAATAGAAGAAAATGAAATTTTGAACAGAAGATTAGAAAAAGAATAGATTTTTGTATATATGAGAGTGCTTTATTTTCAGGAGGAAATAGCTGTGAGAAAAAAGGAATCCTATGCGATGACAACGAGAGAATCTGTATTACATTATGGCAGGCAGATGAAAAATGTTTATGTGGATACTCCTTTTCGGGATACGAACTGGGTGCTGGTTCGGTACCAGGAAAATAGAAAGGCATTTCTCTGGACCTATGAAATGGAGGGGAAGGTCTGGATCAATGTGAAAGTGGATCCGGAGTGGCGCGATTTTTGGAGGCAGGCATATGCTTCCGTGATACCGGCTTATCATCAGAATAAGGAGCATTGGAATACGGTGATTTTAGATGGAACGGTGCCGGATGCGGATATTGAGCGTATGATACGGGAAAGCTATGATTTGGTTTCGGATAGTCCTTCGAAAAGAATTTATGAGGCAGTGAAAAAAATTCCGAAGGGCAGGGTGGCGACTTACAGCCAGGTGGCAGAGCTTGCCGGAAACAAGAAAATGTGCAGAGCGGTGGGAAATGCACTGCATAGAAATCCGGATCCGGACGGAGTTCCGTGCTACCGTGTAGTGAATGCGAAAGGGGAGCTTTCGGGAGAGTTTGCCTTTGGTGGACCGGGGAAACAGAAGGAACTTTTGGAGGCAGATGGGATCGAGGTCGTGGATGGAAGAGTGGATTTAGAGAAATATGGAATCTAAAAATGACGGTGAATAGTACGGACAGAGGATAGGCAGTGAATACGGGCAGCAAATCGTAAAATTTATCAATCAAAAAATGCTTGCAAAAACAATAAAAATATGTTAGAATAATTTTTGTTGTCGGATTATATATGAGATGTGTATTAGGACCTTTAGCTCAGTTGGTTAGAGCAATCGGCTCATAACCGATCGGTCCAGGGTTCGAGTCCCTGAGGGTCCATTTTGTTTTTATTTTGTTTGGCCCAGTGGCTCAGTTGGTTAGAGCGCCGCCCTGTCACGGCGGAGGTCACGGGTTCGAGTCCCGTCTGGGTCGTTCCAAATTTAAACGTAATATGGGATCTTAGCTCAGCTGGGAGAGCATCTGCCTTACAAGCAGAGGGTCATAGGTTCGAGCCCTATAGGTCCCACTTGATCATAACAGCATATGCTGTTTGATATAAACGCCGGCGTGGCGGAACTGGCAGACGCCCGGGACTTAAAATCCCGTGGGTAGTGATACCCGTACCGGTTCGATTCCGGTCGCCGGCAGTAAAAAGAATCGTAGTAATACGGTTCTTTTTTTGTGTTTTCTTCTTTAATCTTTCTATCATTTCTCAGTCCTTTTTATTCCACTGTTATTTTGTCTATTTTTTACAGTGTCAAACAATTTACCTTGAATTTTTTGACTGTAGTATTATAATAGGTATAACGTAATAATAATATGCTAATATGTAGTAATGAAAACTACATACATCGACACGACGAATCAGTCTGAAACGATAGAAACTAAAACTATTTTTGTGGTGCCGTTTTAAGCAGGGTGTTTAAGTAAAGGAGGATAAGAAGATGGCAATTAGATTTGCTGATATTAAACACAAGGCGGAACGTCATACCATGTCCCTTATCGTGGATCATTATCTGAAGGATATTCAGAATCCTGACACGAGAAGAGAAACCTATCTGAAACTAGTAGACTATGCAGAAAAATTCTACGGTAATGGTGCGAAAAAAGAAAACATCGAGAGAGTAAGAGAAGCTTTTCAGGACCCAAATAACAGATGGGTAAACTACATCAGTAAAGTAGTAGAAGAAACCAATCCGGAATATGCAAAAAAGATGATGTTAAATCTTGGATATGAGGCATTTTTCCATGGTACGAAAATGATTCGTGCCAATCGTGAAAAATATGGCTGTAATATTCCTTGGCTCATTCTTTTCGATCCTACCTCAGCTTGTAATATGCATTGCGTAGGATGCTGGTCCGGTACTTATGGACACAAGAATAACCTCACTTTTGAGGATATGGATAAGATTGTAACAGAAGGCAAAGAACTAGGTGTATACCTTTATATGATGACCGGTGGTGAGCCTCTCGTTCGGAAAAAAGACATTTTGAAACTCTGTGAAAAGCATAATGACTGTATGTTTGCTGCATATACCAACTCAACGTTGATTGATGAGGAATTATGCAAGGAAGTCGTTAGACTTGGTAATTTGACATTTATGTTGTCCATAGAGGGTACACCTGAGACTAATGATGCTCGTCGCGGAATTGGACACTATGACGCGGTTATGAAGGCCATGGATTTACTGAAAAAGTACGGTATTGTATTTGGTACTTCTATCTGCTATACCAGAGCAAATATCGAAGCAGTTACCAGTGAGGACTTCTTCCGCTTTATTTCTTCTAAAGGTGCCAGATTTGGATTCTTCTTCCATTTCATGCCGGTAGGAAATAATGCCGTACCGGAGCTGATGCCTACAGTAGAGCAGCGTAAAAAGATGATACAGCAGATTCGATATATCAGATCCAAGGATTGCGATATCGACTTCTATCCTATGGATTTCCAAAACGATGGAGAATTTGTAGGTGGTTGTATCGCCGGTGGCCGAAACTACTTCCATATTAATTCCAGAGGAGACGCAGAACCATGTGTATTCATCCACTTCTCTGATAGCAACATCCATGAAAAATCTATTTTGGAGATGCTGCAGAGCCCTCTATTTATGAAATATCATGAAGGACAGCCTTTTAATCGTAATCACCTGCGCCCGTGCCCTATGCTGGAAAACCCAGACATGCTACGC
>JAFVAA010000795.1 GCA_017476305.1 Lachnospiraceae bacterium | reverse complement strand
TTTTAAAAATTGATTTCCGTGAGTTTCCGAAGAGGTCTAATATATAAAGATCATGAAGAAAAGTCACTCAGACTCTGAGCGCACGAAAATTTTAGGAAAAATCAAGTGATATGATGATCTCTTATCTCTCATGAGGGTATGAATAGAATTCCCTCCCTGTATCCAGACACATGGCGGCAAGTCTTCCCCCAGACATATACGCGCCGCAGTCAATAGCTATGTGATTATTCTTCCGGTAAATATATCCGGGGTTGGGATTATTATAAATATAATGCGTAGGTGTATGACCGGTGATAACATACTTATCCTTAAAATAACAGATATCATACTCTGCCCTGTCCCAAACAAGTTCCTTGAGAGAATAATCCTCAATATCTTTTTCCGGATCAAAGCCTCCAAGCCCGGCATGCACCAGCAGATAGTCCTTTCCGACAACCTCTATCTCCTCGTAGACCAAAAAATCCTGCAGATATTCAATCACCTCCTTCTTATCATCAAGGCTCTGCTCCTTAAACTCATCCATTGTAGTTTTACCACCATTATGCTCCACCCATACCAGAAATCCGTCCAACATTTCAGGATCCAGTTTCTTAATGTTTTCTGTCGTAATCTCCTGCATCAGAAATTTCAGGCTTTCTAAAGCCATAAGTTCGTGGTTTCCAACGAGACAGATCACATTCGGCATCACCATAAGTTTTCTCAGTGTTTTTATAGGATGCGGACCTCTATCCAAAACGTCGCCAAGAACATAAAGTGTATCCGAATCCTGCAGGGATATCTTCTCGAGCAAATCCATCAACATATCATATTCACCATGAATGTCAGAAATCACGTATGTTGCCATAGCGGCACCTCCCTATTCGACTTCATTCAAAATATCATGTTCAATACCTGAAATAGCATCCTCTGCTGTCAATTCTCCCTTAAGCACCCCAAAGATAAACGGAGCAAGTTTATCAAGTAATTCTGGCTGATATGCCGTAATATAATCATTTGTTTCAAACTCCGTCATCTTCCAAAACCTGTAATTTAGCATAGTCGTAATAGATATATCATATCCATCGTCCTCCGTCAGATACATACGTGGAGTATAAAGTATCTGGGGATCGTACCACCTGTTACCCCCATCGTTTAATTCCATAAAGACCCTCGCATTGATAAAATTTAATAGTCTGAGCAGATCCTGTCTGCATTCACTCTTCCTGCATATTTCGGCTCCCATTTGATTATAATACACCAGGGTTTCTGCAGCTTTATCAAAAAACCATATACACCCTTCCGTAAACCCTCCCGGTGCATTCTCACACATGAATACGAATGTAAATCTTGTAACTCCAAGATCAATGTCTTTCTTATAAGGAACGGAGAAACTCCTTAAATACTTTTCCATCCAGTACGCCGCACGTTTCGAGTCATTACCAAATCTTTTCTTCGAATAAGAATAGGTAAGTTCTATCGGGAAATGATTTACAGGTAATCTTTCTACAATCAGATCAGTGCCCTTGCCGGAGTTTTTCTCTTCATACTTTGCATCCTTAAGCTCATCTGCTTTCGGAATCCTGATATGATTCTTTTCAAGTAATTCTTCTATGGTCAAAGTTTTCTTAAGCAGAGTATTCACTTCTATTTTTACCGTCACCTTCTGCTTTCTCCCATTTGCTATATTTTCAAGAGAAAGCACCACCCATTCGTTCTTACTGTAGGGGAGCTGAATGCCCATATTATCCGGCGCTTCATAAACCATACCGTCATCACCGATGGCAGTCCCGGCAAGATAAAATAACTCTTCTCTATTCTTCGGAGCACCACATCTGTCATAAAACACATAATGCTCATCCAGACCTTCAAACAGCATATACAATTCCCAGATTTCATTGCTTGTAATTTCTTTTGGTCTGCTATTATCATTAATCCTCATAACCCGTTACCTCCTTTGCCATTTCATGCATAATAGAAAAGAATGTTTTTCCTTTTTTGCGCTTTGTTACAAACACCTCCTCATAATCTTTCCTTAAACGCACATCGGTATAATTCGGGAATTTTCCGGTCTCGAAATCAATAAATCCTACCCGTATTTCCGGAAGGACTTTCCATAACTCCGTTTCCGAAAAAAGAGGAATGATTGTTCCATCTTCCATCAAAGCCTCACCATATTTAAATTCCGAATCATACCCCATATTTAAATCCGGCACCTGTTCGAAAGCATGCACTACCGCAATGTATGGACTTTTTTCCATAGCTTTCATACGGGACTCCAGCAGGCTTATCATGTTTGTTAATGCCTCTCTTATTTCAGCTTATTCCCTAAGATTTTTTCCTTTCCCGGGATGAAGGCCATTAAGAAACGGGATCACATGATCCTGATCGATAATTCCATCCCTGAATCCGGCCTCCAGCCTTTCACGCTTTACCCATTTTACAGGGTCAAGAGGCAACTGATCCTTCGTCCCGTTTTGTACAGGCAGCGGATTTTCCACCCTGTTCCTCACATCCGCCATACTAAAATATTTTCCAAACCACTTCTCATCAAACAGATGATAAAGCATAGGCGGTACTTCATCA
>JAFVAA010000794.1 GCA_017476305.1 Lachnospiraceae bacterium | reverse complement strand
AACTGCTCTGTCAGCTCTCTGAATCTCTCCAATGCTTCTGCCATAATTTCTGTCAACTCTCCTCCTTACTTCATACATCAAAAAAGCTATCCCTTCATGATGTACCGGAAATTTTCCCAGCAAAACATCCATTCACGATGTCCTGCATCCTTTATCTTCTTTTAATGCCCGTTTCAGCTCAGAAATCTCCTTCTTCGTCAAATGACGATACCGCCCTTTTTTTAATCCCTCCAATGTAATATTCATGACCCGGTCACGCCTCAAAAACGTCACCCTGTAACCAAAATATTCACACATCCTGCGAATCTGTCTGTTCAAGCCCTGCGTAATAATGATATGAAAGCTCTTTTCCGATTCCTTCCAGACCTGACAGGGTTTTGTCATGGTATCTAATATAGGAACACCTCTTCGCATCCCATCTAAAAATTCCTCTGTTATTTTGTGATCTACCTGCACAAAATATTCCTTTTCATGTTCATTTCTGCTGCGAAGGATCTGATCCATCTCCTCCCCCTGGTTCGTGAGAAGCAAAAGCCCTTCAGAAGCCTGATCCAAACGCCCCACAGGATAGATCCGTTTCGGATAACCAATATAATCTATGACATTTTTTATTTTTTCGCCATTCTCTCTTGCAGCAGTGGTACAGACAATTCCTCTTGGTTTATAAAATGCGAGAAATATTTCTTCCTCCACTTTTTTTACCTCTTTACCATCTACACAAACGCTTTGTCCCTTTCGCACCTTGTCTCCCGGCTTTGCCTGGATTCCATCGATAAAGACCCTGCCTTCCAAAAGCATCCGGTCCCCTTCCCTTCGGGAACAAACACCTGCCTCGCTTAAAAATTTATTGATGCGAATCTCTTCTTCCTTCTGTTCCACGTTTTCCTCCCCATCCAAAGAACTTCACCCCGCAACTGACTGCGGGGTGGATATTTTACCAGAAATTTGAATAAAAAATCTGTATAGCACGAAAACGCTGTACAGATTTTTTCATCCTGCCTGAATCACTAATTTTCCGAAGGTGCCTGTGATGCATCGGCCCCCGGCGAAGACATCTCTGCCTCTTTCTCGATATCCGTATTATCCTCTGTACCATCATCCTCACTCGAGCTTTCCAACATTTGATAGAAGTCCCTGACATCTGCATTTTTATTTGCAATTTCCTCCAGCCTTTTCTGGGTAGAATCAATTTTTTTCTTAATCTTCGGCAGATTGTCCAACTGATCGATCGCATCATGCTCTTCGCTGCTGATCGCACTTAGATAAATTGAAAATTTCCCGTTTTTATCCGCTTTTACATAAAGAGCAGTAAGACCCGGCAAAAGAGTATCAATGTCATAGATTTTTGCCTCATAATATACATAAACACGAAAACACCCTTCCGGAAGTCCATCATCCAATATGGTACATTCAATATTTTTATATGCCTCGATATACTCAGCATCTGTCACTAACCTCTGCACGGAAACATGGGAAATATCACTGACGCACTCCTCCAATGCTTCTGTGTCCACCTGCTGCTTCGCATCAAAATAATTTTTAACTAAAGTAACAATTTCTGAACGGATATCCTCTTCCGACATAGAAGCCAGCACACTTCCCGTAACCGTCTTTGTACCCCTGGAGGAAGCACCGATCGTAAAATCAACATTCGGTGCGATCATAGAAAAAGTTCCCATTCCGATTAACATAATTGCCAATGTGAAAAATAAAATAAACTTTTTATATCGTAATCGCATATTACGTACACATCCTTTCATCTGACTTGTGCCCTGCATCTGTCATCATCTGTATAAACTGATGATAGCACCATTCTTTTTCACCATATAGCCAGTCAAAAAAGCAAGAAAAACGCGCCTGAAGGGACTCGAACCCCCGCTAACATGGTTCCGGAAACCATTGCTCTATCCACTGAGCTACAGGCGCATATTGAAACAATTTTGATTATAACTCAATTGTATGTGTAAGTAAAGCAAAAATCTAAATAAGGCAGTGGACACCCCTGCCGCAGACTTTTTTCAAATCCTACAAACAAATTTCCAGCGCATCCTTT
>JAFVAA010000793.1 GCA_017476305.1 Lachnospiraceae bacterium | reverse complement strand
TGTGACACCTCTAATACATCATTCCCGCTCTGGTACTTCGGACGGAAACGAAGCTTCATCTCCGTATTTTCCTCTACCGGCTTTTCTAACCGCTCGATTTTATCCAACTGCTTCTGTCTGCTCTCCGCACGCTTGATAGACTTCTCTCTATTGAACTGCTTAAGCTTCGCAATCACCTCCTCCTGATGCCTGATTTCCGCCTGCTGGTTTAAATACTGCTTTCTCTCACTCTCTAAAAGCATCTGGCGTTTCTTCTGGTACTCCGTATAATTGCCCTGATAGACCATTGCCTTTCCCTGCCTGAGCTCAATTACCTTTCCCACAATCCTATCTAAAAAATAACGGTCATGCGCCACTAAAAGCACTGAGCCCTTATATCCGGAAAGATAGGTCTCCAGCCAATGGATCGCATTCATATCTAAATGGTTCGTCGGCTCATCCAGAATGATAAGCTCCGGTGCCACGAGAAGCATTTTCGCCAAAGCAACTCTCGTCTTTTCTCCTCCTGACAGCGTCTGAACCGGCTTTTCAAACTCCTCCTCTTTAAATCCAAGTCCCTTTAGCACACCTGTCAGCTCACTTTCGTAAGCATAACCATTTAACTCCCGAAATCTCTCATTTGCCCGGTCAAATTTCTTTATCAGTTCGTCTAACCTTTCCCCGGAAGCATCATTCATCTGCTCCGATAAAGATGCAATCTCCTTTTCCAGAGAAAGTATCTCAGGCTTCGCACTTCGCATTTCCTCTAAAATCGACCGTTCGGAATCATATTCCTGATTCTGCGCCAGATACCCTACGGTCGTATCCTTGGAAAGAATCACCTCGCCCGCATCACTGGAATACTCGCCCACGATAATCTTTAAAAGTGTCGTTTTCCCGGATCCATTACTCCCTACGATGGCTGCCTTTTCCCCTTCATTGATGTGAAATGAAACCTCCGAAAGAACCGGCTCTGCTAAAAAGGCTTTTTCTATATGACTGCACTGTAAAATCATAACTCTGTTTTTCTCCTAATTCTGTTCTAAATCCTGCATACGCTTTTCCGGCCTTATCCTCCGATTCGAAGAATAAAAGGCCGTGACACAACTATCTTATAGTATGCCACGACCTCAAAACTCTGTCAATCTGCTATTTCAAATCAGCCTCCCTTCAAAGTGATCCATCTCATGCTGTATAATTACATTTTCCCTACTCTTCCTTGCTCTCAAAGGAACCATACTTAAAGCTATTCTTTCCATTGTAGCTAAAAATATATTCATTTAAAGCATTCGCATTTTCCATAACGTTATATTCCGTACTCACGCCATCTGTCATGACCAGACAGGAGCCAAGCTTTGGGAACTCTCCATTATAAACAGTTCTATAGTACCCCTCCAACGGAATCTGCAGCTGATGGATTTTCGTCGTTCCCATGGTCAAAACATCCACCAGATAAGATAAAATTTCCTCATTTGTTAAATCCGTCTTAATATTCTTCATGACCTTATTCGCCACAGAAAGCCATTTGGTTTTCGGCATCTTTTTCACTTTATCAAAAACCGCATTTATAACCGTTCTCTGTCTCCAGGTCCTTCCATAATCATCCCTGAGACCATTTACTGTCGTCCCTTTTTTTCTGATTCGACAATACCCAAGTGCCTGATGCCCGTTTAAGGTCTGTTCACCCACTTTGACATTTCGATACTGCTTTTTCCGGATAAAATTCGTCGTATTTAAATACTCTGCTTCCGATTCTGTCAGTGTCACCTTTACACCACCCACAGCATCTACCACGTCTACGAAGGAATTAAAATCGATTTCCACATAACCGTCCAAACGTATATTAAAATTCTGTGCAATCGTTTTATAGAGCAGTTCAATCTTTCCAAAAGAATTGGCAGAATTTAGCTTATTATATCCGTATCCCGGAATTTCCACACAGCAGTCACGCATCAGAGAAGCTGTCTTTAAGGCACCATGCTTTTTATCCATTGTCGCAATGATCATCGTATCCGTAAGACCGGATGCACTATATCCGCTTTCCTCACGAAAGTCATTTCCCACGACCAGAATATTTACAATATTTTTATCCGAATTTACCTCGATGTCCCCTAAATCCACATCCGCTAATTTATTTTCATAATCACGATGTGCCTGATTAAAGGTACTGAACAAAGTCACCTGCGCTTTTGCAGCTAAAAAAGCAATTGCAGCACTGATTACTAAAAATAAACTAAACACAATTTTCTTCCACATAGCTCTCTCCATTTCACTCTAATTCTGTTCCTATGAAAATACGACAAATCATAGTATACCTTATTTTGATAGAAAAAACAACTTATCAAATAAAATGGTATATAATTGCTGCAATCACAACTCCTAAAATGCTTCCGAGCGTGATTTTAACAGAAAGACCAAAGGTCAGCACTAAAACACCCAGGTCTAAGGTCAAAGGTGACGTAAGGCCAAACCTCTGTCCATAGCTCATCCACTTCAGAAAGGAAACTCCACTCGTCGCCTGCGCAATGAAGCTTCCAATCACAATTCCCGCTAAAACCAAAAGGAACAATGCCCATCCGTTTTTTCCAGCACCGCGTGCCATATGTATCTTCCTCCCATTTCTTTCCCTGTATACTAGTGCGCTTTATAGTAATTGATCAGACATCCTCTTTCGATGATTTCCCTCTCATCATCTGTCAAATCGCCCAGGCGAAGCTCGAATTCCTTCATATCATCGCCTACGACATATGCCTTGATGACCTCTGCCTTTTCTGCCACTGCCTTCTTAATATCCTTTACGAAAATATAATCCCCATTCTGAAACGGAAGTGTCTCCTCTGGATATAAAAACGGAAGCATTCCCCAGTTAATCAGATTCGAACGGTATCTCTTCGTCGCATACTCTTTCGCAATATTCGCAAAGCCACCCAGTACCTTCTGGCAGGAAGCCGCCTGCTCACGCGCAGAACCGTCCCCCGGCTTTACTGCATAGACCAGGCTTCCAATCTGGGTTTCCTCTGGTTCTGCCTCAAACCTCGTATGAATCTTTTCAAATACCTCCTTCACTTCCGGAAGTGCAGCATAGATATCCTCTCCTGCCACACGTGCCTTTTCACCTGCCTGTACCGCTTTCGCCCTGTCGACATACTCCGGATCCTTTCTGGAAAGGGTAAACTCTGCCAGTCCCAGAGGATTCGAACGGAAAGAGGATGTCTCACCGGAAGGAATCAGTTCATCCGTCGTCGTAACCGGATCATGGATTTCTGAAACCACCTTCAGTACCATATTTTCTGTCAGTGCCGTCATTTCCGGCCAATCCTTGATATTCGGACCAAAGACGA
>JAFVAA010000792.1 GCA_017476305.1 Lachnospiraceae bacterium | reverse complement strand
CAAACTTTTTATTTACAGGCGAGATCCGAACACACCTGATTGGAAAATCTTCTTCTGTCACAGGAAATCCCTGCTCTTCATTCATAAAACAGAAGACCTTTCGTTCGGCATCTTCATATCCACCAAACAGACTGTAATGCACACCCTCATAAAATCTGCCCTTCCCATAGAACTCCTCCAATGCCAGAAACCCCAAAGAAAGCTCATGAATACCGGCGAAATGACTATATGTCGGAATCATCCGCTGATAGGAAGCCTGAATCAAATCTTTGAAATGCTTATAGAGCACTTCTTCTTCCTTGTCTTTTAAATGATGCTTCATAATCCCCCTTTTTTTACTGCAGCAGCATATCACATAAAAAATAACAGTAATTCAGTATGATTAAAGTAATATACGGACTTAAATCGATAGAATATGTGTTTAAAATGGAATACTTAAATATACGCTGCATCGGTGCAAGCATCGGGTATACCAGCATAATAAAGAACAAACGAATGGTATGGCCCATACGAAAAAATCCCTGCAGCATATATAAGATTAGTATCACTTCCAATACTACAAAAAAAATACTAAAGCAATATAGTAAATATCTAACCATATTAAAATTCCTTACTAAACGATGCTATATTATAAATCTCCTCATTTTCCAGACTCTTTAAATAATCACCAGAAATATCAATATCCTTTGGCGAAAAGATAAAAATATACCTCGAAACCTGGCACATATTTCCAGAAACCGCATAAATACAGCCCGCTACAAAATCCATAATCCTCTGCGCCTCCATGACATCAATTCCCTCCAGATTTACGACCACAGGATGCGCCTCCATTAAAAGGGTACAAACCTGCTGTGCCTCATCAATATTGGAAGGCTTTACAATGCAGACCTCCATATCTCCGGAAGTAGCAGGCATCTGAACGACTTTACTTCCGGAAACGGAACGATAATTATTTGCTCTCTTTGGCACAGGAGTCGGTGCAGGTTCCTCTTCAAAATACGTCCCCTCTTTCTCAGGTTTGTCACGAAAAGCAGCAGCGGCACGCCTCTCCTCTCTTTTCTGCTCCTTCAAAAGACGCTTCTCTTCTCTTTCCATCTCCTTCTGGTCATAAGCATAATCATCGCTATAGTAATCATCCTCAAAGACATCGTCCTCATCTGTCAGCTTTAAAAAATTCATCAATTTACCAAGTCCAGCCATTATAATAACCTCCTGTAATTCTAAATCGTAGTTTATTCATCATAATTCATAGCAGATCCTAATGATTATAATCTCTTTCTCCGAAGATCCCCGTTCCTACACGTATATAAGTCGCACCCTCCTCTACAGCAACCTCATAATCATTTGTCATCCCCATAGACAAAACACCCATACTGACATTATCAATGTTTTTTCGCCCGATGTCAACCGACAATTCATATAACTTTTGAAAAATCTGGCGATTTTCCTCCGGATTCCCGACAAAAGGAGCAATTGTCATCAGCCCTTCTATCCGGATATGTGGGAAAGCAGCTATTTTTTTGACCAATTCCACAGTTTCCTCTGTATGAATGCCAAACTTTGACTCCTCCTTTGCAACATTTACCTCGAGTAAAATATGCGAAATCACTTCTTTTTTCCTGCTTTCCTGCTCAATCGCTTCTGCCAGATGCAAAGAATCCACGGAATGAATCAGATACGCTCTCCCCACCACATACCTGACCTTATTCGTCTGTAAATGACCGATAAAATGCCAGTGGATATCTTTCGGAAGAAGCTCATATTTTTCCTTCATTTCCTGTGCCTTATTTTCTCCGAACTCTCTTTCTCCCAGATCATAGGCTTCTTTTATCATTTCCACAGGCTTGGTTTTGCTGACACAGATCAATGTCACATCATCCCTCACACGACTCCCGCGTTTGCAGGCCTCTGTCATTCTCCTTTTCACATCTTCCAGATTTTCCTTTATCATTTTTCTCTCCTCCTAAAGAATACAAGCATAAATCTGCTGATTTTTTCCGCCATTCCACATCCGGAAACATAAACGGCAGTCTTTTCCATATCTATTAATTTTCCATATATATTAATAAATAACCTCATCATCAGAAATCTTATTTGGATTTAAAATAATGTGGTCATAATTCGCCAAACTGTAAGTATTTCCACTCTCAACAATGGCATACCCCTGGCTCTCATATAAAACATTTACATAGCGAAACCTGCAATACCCTAAATTACAGTTATAAACCCCGTCTAACTCTTTTGTCTTCGTAAGCTGCATGGACTCTCCCTCGACCGCTCCATTCTTCAGTATGGTCGTCCCTGCCTTCAGAACCTTTGTATCAAAGTAATACCGGTTCTTCTCGTCCCGGTAATAGATATCAACAGGAGTAAAATTGATCCGGGCAGTACCATCCTCCGTATAAGAAACATTCACCACGCCAAGCTTATTCCTGTTTTTTTCAGAATTTCCCTTCGTGATAAAATCCCCGGGAACCATGTAACATTTTTTCTGAATAATGGAATTCATCGGAATTTTAAGACCTGTCGCATTATTAAATCGAATTTCGATATCCAGATATCTGTTATTTAAATAATGAATCATATATTTGTCAAAATGAAGATTCGCATAATATTTGCCACCGGAAGTAAAAGCCTGAACCGTCGGCGTCATGGTGATATTATCCTTCTTGATCTTCACTAAAATGCTGTCCTTTTTAATAATCTTCTGATACTGCTCTCTGGTCAGCGGAATCAAAAGAGACCATTTTTCGCTGGTAACGACACGATATACCGGAGTTCCCTTCTTTACCTTTTTGTCTGTCCGAAGCTGCTCCCAGCTGTCTTTCATTTCCTTAAAAGAATTTTCATCAATTTCATCGATATCCAAATCTTCATATCCATCCGTCGAAAAAGAAATAATTCCGGTTTCTGCCGCCTTTACTAAAGAAAATCCCTTTGCTTTGGCATTCTCCTTCTTTAGCTTCTGCAGATTTTTTGAAATGCTCACATCGGAAAGCTCCAAAAGTGTATTTTCCACATTGTACCTGAAATTCGAAATCTGCTGATAATTGGAAAGAGAAAAATTTTCCCGGTATCCTGCAATAGAAGCCCGAATGCTTTTTGTATCCTCCTCCGACAAAGTCACGTCATCCGTTTCCAGCTCCGCTACCGTTTCCGTAACAGGTTCATTCTTCGCAATGGAATAAACCGTAGTAGACATCGAAAGCTTTGCTCCTTCCCCTACATAATAATTAATATAGCCCGTCTGATCTGTAGTCACCAGGTTTTCTTCACGCATAATGATTCCCCGCAGGTTTTCGCTATCCGCGATCTGCTTTTGATTCACTTCATAGATTGAAACATGCTCTTTCGTAAAAGACTGAACGAAAAGAACCAGTATATAGATTGCAAACAAACACAAAAAGCCACCAAATACAAAAGAATGGTGTCTTTTCATCTTCGTAACCTTCTCATTTGGTCTGCGGCTCATATACTCACATCCTTTCCATGGCACAATACATCATAAAGCACCCGCCCAAAATTTTACCAACTCTTTTTATTATAATCCCTTTTTCTGTCATTTGTCCAGTATTTCTTAAACATTTCACACGGCACGCACTCTCCGTGTGAAATGTAACCTCTCCGTCTATACGATACGCTTATGCGGTGCATCCAGGCACAACGTATAAGCGTATCGTATAGACGGATTTATATGTGGAACTGTATTTTTCTAAAGAAAAAAACACTGCACAGAAGACCTCTGCACAGCGTTTTGCAAAAAAAATTATTTAAAACGGTGTCCGCCTAACTTGAACTTCGCATTTGGCAAACCAACACTAAAAAAATAAATCCCCTTCATGCTCTTGACCTTACCCAGCTTAATAATCGTATTATGTCCGGATAATGTTTTTTTGGCAGCACGAATACAAGACTTCCACTGAGCAGATTTCGTCTTTCCGCTATCATACTGCTTTAGCTTTCTATTCAAAATACCATTACGTGTCGGAGTAAACTGATTCTTCTGATAAATAACACCCTTTACTGTATTTGGGAATGCCTTTGATTTCACACGATTCATGATTACAATTCCTACAGCCAGCTTCCCCTGGAAACACTCCCCACCTGCTTCACAGTTGATAATACTTGCCATCAGACGTAAATCACTCTTTGTATAAGATTTTTTTGCAGTCTTCTTAGAAGCGTTTTTCTTAGAAATATCTTTCTTGGAATTATCTTTCTTGGAATTATCTTTCTTGGAATTATCTTTCTTGGAATTGTCTTTCTTGGAATTGTCTTTCTTAGAGCTATCCTTTTTCGAATTGTCTTTTTTAGAATTATCTTTCTTGGAACTGTCTTTCTGGGTACTGCTTTTATCTGTTGCCGTTACCTTTGGTGCAGCTGTCGCTTCCACCTGCTTTTCCGTCGGCTCGGAAAGCTCGACCGGTACAGCAGAAGCTGCCGCCTCCGGCGATGCAGTCGCAGTAATTTTCTGATCATCTTCCTTTACTGTGTTTGCAGCTGCCAATGTAACATGTGAACCAAAAACATACACCAGAGAACATACTAATACAAACAAAGCAAATTTTTTTAAATTCATAAGAACCTCCTAACTCATTTCAGACTCTCTCCATGAAAGCCATAACAGTAACATTTTCATTTTTTAACAATTATGTAACAATTATAGCATAGTTTTTTAATTTTTCAAGTGTTTTTGCAATATTTTTTCCTGTTTTTGCCTTGTTTTTTCCACATATTTCTCTTTTTAATGACAAAAAAAAGGCAAAAAAGCCTTATTTTGTCAGCTTTCTCACCTCTGCTTAATACAATCTTAAAATTTTTAAGGACTATTCATTATTCAATGTCATTTAAAGTCTCCATTTTTTCCTTCCTTCACTTATTATACTCATCAGCAAAAATATCTGCCGGTTTTTTGCTATATTACAGTTCTAACAATTTCTGATATGGAATCTTTCCACCAAATAGATCCAAAGCACTTCCTACTGTATAGTCCACATGCCCACCCCCGGCTTCCTTAATATATTCAATATCAGAAAGCTCATGGATCCCACCGGCATAGGTGACAGGCATTTCCGTATATGCACCCAGTCATATCACTACTTCTCTCTCCACCCCGGATGCCTTTCCCTCTACATCCACGTCATGAACCAGAAATTCGTCACAATACCCGGAAAGCATCTGGAGATTCTCCAGGCTCAACCTCACCTTTGTCATCCTTTGCCAACGGTCGGTTACTATATAGTAATCGTCATTTCTATACCTGCAGCTTAAATCTAAGACCAAACGCTCCTTTCCGACCAAAGAACGCAAGGCATTCAGCCTTTCCATATGGATCGCCCCACCAGAAAAGACATAGGATGTCACGATGACATGAGAGGCACCCATATCTAAAAAACGCTCCGCATTTTCTACAGTGATGCCGCCCCCCAGCTGCAAGCCATGGGCAAAGGCAGCCAGAGCTT
>JAFVAA010000791.1 GCA_017476305.1 Lachnospiraceae bacterium | reverse complement strand
CAAGGATGAAGTGCTGCGGGAGGAACTGAGTGGATGGTTTCGGGTGATAGAGCGGTTCGTGGAAAATGAGTTTGGTAACCGGTTTTATCTGGATGGGTATGGCGTGAAGTGGTGGGGATTTGATGGAGTTGATGTAAGAAACAAAGGAAGCCTTTAGGCTATTTTCTATGTTTCCGCCTTTTTCTATCAGCCACATCATATTTATCAATCACATATTCCATAAACAATTCCAGCTCCAGTCTTGCATCGTCCGGTATCTTCCCTTCTAATAGAACAGGGGGGATCTTTAACCTTGACATCCCATCATAATCCCTGTGAAATGTCGCCTTTCCTTTTTCCATGTCAAGATGGTGCAGATGGTATCCCTCTGTAATGAAACTTTCCGCTATGCTGTTATAGCTCTGTCTCCTGCACCAGAAACTCTTGTCCCGCCTCGCCGAATCCGGCAGACTTTCCCCAAGTATCTTCTCAATCTCCCGAAATGTCAGCGTGACCGATGATCGGTTCTCTTTCCCAAAGAACAGTTTGAGCGGGTAATATTTCCACTGCTCCGTGATTGGTGCTTTCTTACTGCCTATATCTTCACTTTCCACGATGCCTGACAGGGCATTCATCACATCAAAGGGCGTCATGGAACCGACATCCTCAGAGACCATGATCTGCTCCCACTCGCTCTGCGTACACATTTTATGGACATAAACTTTTCGGAAATATACCGGATCCGTTGTGGAATAGATTGGTTTTACTGTCTTTGGCTAATCCACTAAGATGGGCTTTCCACAGTAAAAGCATTTCCCCTCCTGCCGTTTCCACGCTCCCTTATACCTGCCCGTAACATTATGGATCTCCCGGAAATGTTCCCTGCTCTCTATATAATCCCGTTCCGTATAGGGATTTGCGTTCGTCTTTATCTTTTTGTGGTGGACTAGGAGCGTTTCGGACAGCTTCACCACCCGTACCGTCTTATCATCCGGCAGGGCATAATAATGTTTTCCATGAATGTCCTTATACCAGTATCTCGCTATCACCTTTGGTCTGGGAAGTTTCGGGTGCTGTTTCATAGATTTTTCCAGAAGGGCGGCCTGTACCGCTGTGTCTACTTCGGCAAAAGCCTCCCCCGCATCTGAAAAACGATGATAGGCAGCCCATCCGTTCAGCCTGCTGTTCAGCCTCTTGATCAGATCCCGCTGTGATTTCGTATGCGACAGGATCAGCTCATGCACTTCCGAAACAAAACGTTCTACCGCTTTTCCGGACGGATAAGCATAGATATGTCCGTCTTTCCGCACATACGTCCTTGCTAAAAAAGTGAACCCCTCGTCTATATGCACGATCTTTGTTTTTTCCTCATTGATCCTCGCTCCCCTCTCTGCCACAAAACTCTTCACAAGGCGGATCACCTCCTCGCCCCGCTGGTAAGAACGGACCGTCACTACAATATCATCTGCGAACCGGATCAGGTTGCCGTCCGGGTAATCCGCCTCTCTGCTGCCATACAGACCGTCATAAATATACCGCTGCAGTCCATCCAGCACAAAATTTGCCAGATAAGGTGCGATATTCTGCCCCTCTGAAAGACCGTATCCATTTGACGAAAAAAGTTCCCCTGACGTGATGATCCCGGCTCCCAGGAACTGCTTTAACACCCCCTTATCCATAGGCGCATGCTTGCATAGCAGAATGACATCAAATAAAAGTTTTCTTTAAAGACTGAGATTGCTAACAGAGGAACAATCTGAATGAATCTCACTTCTAAAGCTGGAATACTACAGGAAACATTGAGGGACTAATGTCTGGCAGAAACGATTCCTTGAAAATGAGTTTGAAATCTGATTTTATTTGGATAAGTACGGCATGAAATGGCAGCAGGGAATAATGGTAGATCATTTGAAAAAAATTTGTATTGAAATCTGCCACGAAAAATGTTATATTAGATGTTAGAAAAGGTGCCGCCTATTGCAGACGGTTTGCCTTGGTTATTAGTTACTTAGCAAAAAGCAACCATTACCTTTGGTCGGGGCGGTTGCTTTTCTGCTTTCTATCTTGTCTGATGTCATGTATGTAGTGGCAGAGAGCTGTAATGGTTCCCACCACTGTGGCTATGACACCAATAATAGTCCACATACTTCACGTTCCTTTCATTAATACTTTCCCTCATAGGCATCACCTCCGGAACACCTACATGCTTTTTAAAGCATGTTGGAAGCATCCGCATGATTTACTCATACGCTTGAAAGGCAAGACCGCCTGCCGTCTTAAGCAGCACCCATGATTTATTATACCAGAAACCTTGGGAGTTTCAATCACTATTTTTTGATGATAGTAATATGCCTCCCTTTCCTACGCTGCAGATATCTTCCGATCCTGTAAGTCCTTTCCGAGCTTCGGTTCCAGCTTACAGCCGTACTCTGCCAGTTCCGGAGTCAGTTCCCGGATATGCCGGGCTGCATACGGATCGATATCCATCGCATACCTGCAGATCTCGTCCGTCTGCTTCTTTACGAACCGCAGTGCGCCCACATCATGGTCGAGTACCAGCTTCACCAGTTCCTCCGTTGGCTCTTCTATGTCTGCGAGCCTTTCCGGATGCAGGAATAGAAATCCTTCTAACCTCCTGCCCGTAAGCTCATCCCCGTCTGCCATCAGTTTATTCATTTTCGTTATCTCCTCCCATCTCTTTCCTCTCT
>JAFVAA010000790.1 GCA_017476305.1 Lachnospiraceae bacterium | reverse complement strand
GATCCTGTACCTTCCCGCTTTCGGATTGATAGAATCGCACAGCACGCCCATGAGCGGATCATTGATCGCATCCCACAGAGAACAGATCAGCAGGATCACAGAAAGCTCTGCTGCCGTGATCTTGATCGTCTCCTGCACATACAGCGAAAAGTAGGATGCGATCGTCGCTGCAATCGCCATAGCACCTCCATTTACAGAAGTTGCATGGAAAAAAATAAACGGTTTCTTTAATTCCTTTTTCACATTTGCCCTTACGGCTTCGTTTAAATTGACATCAGCCATATTCATCTCCTCCTTTTTTAGTTGGTGTACGATTTCCACGAATCTAAAATCCTTTTCCATACACGACTTATGTTGATACTATGATAGCATCCGTCAAAAAAAATGAACATGTAAAAACTTTATCTATATCCGACATATTTTCTGATGTCAAAATGTTACTGCAGCTGTGTGCATGATATGATCACAAAGCCTGCTCCAAAGTATCCTGCGAATTTGTGCCTGCATAAAATACCATATCTTCCAGGTCTGTCACATAATTCATATCCTTATCATAATATCCCAGGTCTTCCTTTTTTAGTTCGAACACGACTTTTTCTGTCTCTCCGGGTTCCAGAAACAGCTTTTGATACGCTGCCAACTTTCTGACAGGTCCCACACGCTTTGCCGTCCTCCTACTGTAATAGCACTGGACGACCTCTTCTCCCGGAATATCCCCGACATTTTTTACGGATATCCGGATCGTGACTCCTGCCCCGGACTTTTCTACAGACAGGGCATCATAGGAAAACTCGGTATAGGAAAGGCCAAAACCAAATGGATATACCGGTTCCAGAGGAGTATCCAGGTATTTGGACGTAAACTTTGATTTTCCTCCAGGTCTTCCGGTATTGATATGAGCGTAGTACATCGGACACTGTCCGCTGCTGTATGGAAAGGTCACGGTCAGCTTTCCGGATGGATTGGTCTCCCCAAAAAGAATGCGGGCATAGGCATTGCCTGCCTCTGTGCCGAGCTGCCAGCCCTCTATCACAGCCGATGCCTTCCTGGCAATTTCCGGTATCGCTAAAGGTCTTCCATTCATCAAAAGCACGATGACCGGCTTTTCTGTCGCCACCAGCTCTTCAAATAAAGAAAGCTGCTCTGCGTGAAGTCCGATATCAGCCCTGCTGGCCGCTTCCCCGCTCTCCTCCTTATGCTCCCCAAGAACCGCTAAAAGCACATCTGCACTTTCTGCCGCTTCTTTTATCTGCTCCATGTTTTCTCCGTAGAACCGGACATCTGCCTTCTCATTCTGCAGTCCTTCCAACAGACTGACGCATTCTTCCGGATGCGCTCCTACTGCCCATGCGCCCGTATTTTCCCCTGCACTTTCTGCCATCGAGCCAAATACGGCAATTCTGGTCTCTTTTTTTAACGGCAAAATCCTGCCATCATTCTTTAAAAGAACGATGGATTTTTCCGCTGCTTCTAAGGCCAATTTTCTCGCTTCCGGTGTCAGAAAGGCTTCTCTTTCCCTCTCTGCACCGGTTCGGTATGGATGTTCAAAAAGCCCCAGTTCAAATTTGATCCGAAGGATATGTGACACGGCTTCATCCAGTATTTTTTCATCTACCTCACCGCTTTCCACCAGAGAGATGAGTTCCTCATGATAGGAATCCGAAGTCATATCCATATCCATCCCGGCGAGGATCGCCTGCTTTGCGGCATCCTTTTTATCCCTGGCGATTCCATGCGTGACACACTCCGCGATCGCATTCGCATCCGAGACCGTCATCCCGTCAAATCCCCAGTCCTCTCTTAAAATATCTCTTAAAAGTTCCTTGTTTACAGAACAAGGTACTCCATTTATGTCGTTAAATGCCGGCATCACCGCCCTGGCTCCTGCTTCAATGCACGCTTTATAGGCAGGCAGATATTCTTCATAAAGCTTCTGCCGTGACAGATCCACCCGGTTATAATCCCTTCCGGCTTCGACTGCACCATATGCCGCAAAATGCTTCACACAGGCTGCCATAGCATCGGGGGCAGAAAGCTCTTTTCCCTGAAACCCTCTCACCTTCGAGGCTCCATAGTGCGCATTCAAAAGCACATCCTCTCCTGCTCCTTCCGATACACGCCCCCATCTGGCATCCTTCGCCACATCTGCCATCGGGGCAAATGTCATATGTACTCCTGCTGCCGTCGCTTCCTCTGCAGCCAGCCTGGCCGTCCGCTCCCACAGTCCATCCTCCCATGCACAGCTTTCTGCCAGCGGAATCGGTGTGACCGTCCGGAAGCCGTGGATCACATCATAGCCAAATAAAAGAGGAATGCCCAGCCTGGTTTCTTCTACTGCTATTTTCTGCAGCCGGTTGGCTGTTTCGGCATCTCCGATTCCGTTATAAGAACCGATCCTTCCCGCTCTTAGATCCTCCTCTCTGAAATCCTGCTTTGCCGTTCCCATCAGACGGTCAAATTCCTCTTTGGAAATCCTGCCGTCAAACATCATATCCAAAAGCTCTTCAAAGCTGACTTCAAAAGCTCCCACCAGAGAAGGTCCGCACTGCCTGAGCTGTCCGGTCTTTTCTTCCAGAGTCATCTTCTTTAAAAGCTCGTCTATCTTTTTTCCGATCTCTTCTGCTCCCATAAAATCCTCCCCTTTTAAAAATCCATCATAAAATGCTTTCTGGTACATCATAAATTTGATCCCTTTATATTTTATGATGTACTAGCCTATCGAAAACTCCGCAAAATCAAGCTTTCCTCCTGCCCCACGAAAGTAAATGGCATGTACCCCTTTTTCCACCTGGATTTTCTCTCTGCTCCAGCTCCAGTCCGAAGCCTCACCAGAAAAAACTGCGACCGGCTCTCCGTCCGGATCATCCACTGTAAAGGCCAGTTCTCCCTGCCCGCGCAGCCTCACGCTAAGCTCGCTTTCTGTTCCTGTAAATGAAAAATACTTAAATCCGGCACATGCCCCTTTTTGAAGGTTGTGCACATACGAATCGATAGTGCCATCCTCTTTCTCATCTTCCGTGATAAAGATCATTTTCTCCGGCAGCTCCATGACCATTTTTCCAGGCTCCATGCCCATGATGACCTCTCCCACGCATTCCCTCTTTTCCTCCCACAGATTACATGCATATCCGGCCGAATAAGCTCCTGCTGCCGGAAGAATTCCGGAAAGTCCTCCGGATGTCATCTCCACCTGTGGAATCGTCCCATCCGGTAAAATCTCTACAAAATCCGCACAGCCCTGTCTCGAAAAGGATGTTCCATGTGTCTGCCTGTGCCAGAAGATGGCAGTCCTGTCCCCTATCTCTACCAGCCCGCCATGATTATTGCCATAGTAACAATCCGGAAGTACATTTCCTTTATAACCGATATCTCCATTTGAGATCAGCACTCCTTTATAAGTAAACGGTCCCGCAGGCGTATCGGCCATACCGTAGCACAGCTCGTGTCCCTGCAGGGAGGAATATACAAAATAGTAATGTCCGCCCATATGACGGATGCTGGAAGCTTCAAAGAACGGATGCTCCTCATAACCGGTTCCCGCTGCCGTATCACAGCCATTTGCCACACAGACCGGATCGGACAGGATGGTATGCATATCATCAGCCAGTTTCACCATCATGGCTCCCGGAAGCTCCAACCCCTCTAAGAGCACGAAACGCTCCTTCGGACAGGAACCATAATACAGATAATTTCCACCCTCTTCTGATAAGACTGCCGGATCGAACATCCTCCCCACCTCCGGCAGGGAACCATCCTCATAGCTCACATACCCGAGAAAAGAGAACGGTCCCGCAGGCACGTCTGAAACCGCCACAGAAATCACGCCCGAAAAGTCTAAAGAATAATATAGATAATATCTTCCATCCGGTCCCTTCGCACAGTCCGGTGCATAGAGATACCGCATATCAGTTCCCGGAAGCCCCGGGTCATGCTTCGGAATCTTTCCATCATAAAAAGCTCCGTTGATCGGATCCTGCTCCTTTTTATAGGCCGTCCCCTCACATCTCCAGTCCGTCAGATCCGAAAGCGGGGCACTCCAGACGACCTAATCCTCCAGACAAAATTCTGTCACGTTCCTTTTGTCATGGCTGCCATAAACATAGATCCGGTCGCCGAACACATGTGGCTCACCATCCGGAATCGTTTCCCATAATGGTAAATATGGATTCATTTTTTCACCTCATTTCTTTTTCTCTCTTTTATCCCTGCGCGTTCATTTCCTCTGGAATGATGTCCGCAAAGCTGCTTTTTTCAGGAAGCTCCGGCATAAACCGCTTCTTCAGCCATTCTTTCACTAACTCCACCCACTGTGAAGCATCCGGATTGATTTGATCCATCGCTGCGGCCGTCATCCAGTCTGCCATGGCAAAACCATGATCTCCTGTCTCAAAGGTATGGATCTCATATGGAATCTTTGCTTTTGCCAATGCTGTCGCCATCAGAGCAGAATGTACGGCAGAAACCAGGCCATCCTCCGAAGTTCCCCAAATGAACATAGGCGGGCAGTTTCCATCCACCAGTCTCGCCGGACTGACCGAAGTAAGAATTTCCTCTGTCAGCTCCTCCGCCTCCATTCCCAAATAGATACGGTTACTGCTGTAAAAGAACATCCGGTCGAGCTGATTTGCCTCTTTATCTATATATTCTTTCAAATAAACATAATCCGTCAAAGGATATCCTAAAATACAGGCAGCGATCTTTAATTTTTCTTTCTCCACCCCGAGCGCATCCAGGAGGAGCGGCTTATCCCAGTACACACTATACATGGCGCAGTTATGACCACCTGCAGAAAAACCACAGATGGCTATTTTATCCGTGTCCAGATTCCACTCCTCTTTCCGGCTCTTTATATATACTATCGCATTTGCCAGATCAATTACCGGCTGTGGGTGAACGGTCTCCTTTTTTATGTCAAGTGTCTTCATAAGATCCGGGAACGGCTCTCTTCCCTGTGTATATACAGAATAGCGGACAATAAATGCATGATATCCCATCGCTGCAAATGCCATCGCTATCGGTTCTGCCTCCCTGTCCGAACAGTTAAAATATCCACCGCCCGGACATATCACAACTCCTCCACGGCTTTTTCCATTTAACATCTCAGGTGAATCATCTAAGATATAACTTGTCACCGTCACATCCTGCCTGTCTTCATATAAATGTTTACACTCAATCTTCATATTTTTTTCCTCCTACATTTTTATTTTAATTCATAAAGAATGTAATCCCCACCGGCATCTGAATATCACATTTCCCCACCGGAAGCATATTTATGGATATTCTGCTCCTGTAAGTATATCATAAGGAAAAACTGAAAAAAAGAACACAGATTTTTCTATGATAAATCCGACATATTTTATGTTTACTTCCATAAAAACTATTTTTTTAATGTCTTTCGATTATAATAGCATTATACAACCTCCATGGATCTACAGCTGTGAGTATATGCCGGATGCTTGGACTTACAGGCTATGTGGCAGAGTATGAGGAGCCAGCAGATGATGTGATATGGTCAATAAATGAAATAGAAGAACACAGGAAAGAAAGGAAAGGTGAGAGATGATGAACAAAATTGAGAATATCAGGATTAGAGATCCGTTTGTACTGGTAGATAATGGATGCTATTTTCTGTATGGAACCAGAAGCGAAACTGCCTGGAGTGATGCGGATGGTTTTGATGTTTACAAAAGCACTGATTTTAAAACCTGGGAAGGTCATAAGGAAATTTTTCACAGACCGAAGGATTTTTGGGCTACGGATAGCTTTTGGGCTCCAGAATGCATCAAGTTTGGAACCGAATACTATCTGATCGCCACTTTCGGCTCCAAAACACGCAAAAAGGGAATTGAAATCCTAAAGTCCTCTTCGCCCGAAGGCCCTTTTGAATCCATTACAGGAGGTCCTATTACTTCAGATGAATGGAACTGCTTAGATGGAACGGTATACTTCGAGGAAAGCGTTCCATATCTGATATTCAGTCATAGTGTCCCAGAAGAATCAAGGGGAGCCATCTGCGCCATCCGGCTAAGGAATGATCTTACAGAAACCGATGGTGAGTTAAAGACACTGTTTTATGCTTCTGATGCCCGCTGGAGCAAACCCATCCCATTTGCGAAAGATGAATTCGGCATGGAAGGAGAAGCATTTTTCTCAGATGGACCTTTTGTCATAAAAGAAACAGACGGAACACTTAAGATGCTATGGTCTAGCTGGGGAGAAGAAGGATATGCCATGGGACTGTCCCGCTCACTCTCCGGAAATCTGGAGGGACCCTGGGAACATGGTGATAAAGAGTATATAAAAGGCGGAGGACATGGAATGGTTTTTAAAGGTTTAGACGGATGCAGATACCTTACCTACCATACTCCAAACGATGCCGGAAAAGAACATCCGACA
Organism: Lachnospiraceae bacterium; assembly: GCA_017476305.1. Taxonomy (GTDB): domain Bacteria; phylum Bacillota; class Clostridia; order Lachnospirales; family Lachnospiraceae; genus Butyribacter. The sequence goes on along the minus strand of JAFVAA010000790.1, from coordinate 3,211 downwards.
TTTATTCACTTTGAAGGTTAAACAATTATCAAAAAGGAGGGCTGGAAATGTTCCAATTTATCACAGGCAGCTTTGATAAGCCATGCTATTTTAGAAAAGAGATCACAATCGAAAAACAGATCAAGGAAGCAACAGCAAAAGTATGCGGTCTGGGACAGTTCGTGTTTCATATCAACGGAAAAAAAGCCGGAGACCATGAATTAGATCCCGGCTGGAGCGACTACCGTAAGTATGCCCAATTCGTCGTATTCGATATTACGGATTTACTTTACACAGGTAAAAATGCCCTGGGAGCAGAGGTCGGAAACGGATGGTTCCTAAAGGATGATACCCACTATACCTTTTCATTTCCACCCTTTATGCCACCGAATCCAAATCCCTACATCCCTTTCTGCAAATACCTGATATTCGCATTAGAACTGACCGTGACTTATACGGACGGTGATACGGAAATCTTTACCACGGATGAAAGCTGGAAAAGCAAGGAGCATTACATTACCCTCTCCAACGTTTACGGCTCCGAGACCTTCGACGGTTCTCTCAGGCAGGAGGGCTTCTCCCTGGCAGGATTTGATGACGGCAAATGGAACTATGTGCAGAAAGTAATGGAAAGCGAACTCCCCACCACTGAATTCATCAGACAGTTCCAGCCTCCGGTCAAGGTAATCAAAAGCTACGAGGGAAAACGGATCCATCACATACCGGCACGGGAAGTCACCATTCAGTTTCCTATGCGGGAGCCTGTCACAGAGCTGAGAGCAGAACGGGACGTGTATGATTTCGGGCAGAATATGTCCGGCATCCTTACCATCACTGTAAAGGGCAAAAAAGGAGATATCATCAAAATCTACCCTGCGGAAAAAACGGACGAAGCAGGCGATGCCGACCAGGTCGCAAAAGGTTGGACGGTAGTGGATACGGTCATAACCTGTATCCTGGGAAAAGATGACACCGAAGAGACCTTCCGGCAGACCTTTACCTACTTTGCCGGAAAGGTGGCAGCCATAGAAAAAAGCAATCCGGATACAGAAATCCTGTCCGTCACGGGAGAAGCCATCACAAGCGCATGGAAAACTGACGGAAGTTTTCACTGTGACGATGAACGCTACCAGAGCATCTACGATATCATAGAGCGGACCGTGGAAGCAAATATGCTGTCCGTTCATACAGACTGCCCTACAATCGAACGCTTTGCCTGGCAGGAGCCAAACCACCTTATGGCACCCGCCGTCCTTTCTATGAAAGACGGAAGAACGCTCTGGAAAAAATTTCTGCTGGATTTAAGAAAGGGACAGCATACAAAAGATGATGTCTTTCATGACCTGAATGGAAATGAATTTCCTGCAGGGGACGGTCTGGTTCCTTCCCAGGCGCCCTGCTACATTCCAAATGTAATTCCCGTACCCGGGATGGGAAGCTTTTACGATATCATTCCGTGGGGCTCATCGCTCATTTTAGGTGCCAGATGGCACTACCGGTTCTATGGTGACAGTTCTGTCATCGAAGAAAATTATGATGCAGGGATGCGTTATCTCGCCTACCTAAAGACCAAAGTAAATGAAGACGGATTTTTGAACCATGGTCTCGGAGACTGGGGAAATCCGGAAAATGAGCTTGCAAGAGAAAACATCGAAACTGCCTTTTTATATGCGGATACCACAGCACTTTGCGAATTCGCAGAACTTTTAGGAAAAGAAACGGATGCGGAAGCACTTTCCAATTATGCAGAAGAAACCAGAAAAAACTACAATGAAAAACTTCTCATCACTCTGCCAAATGGAAAAAAGGCATACCGCTCCTTTGAGCACGGAGAGGCAAATGTACTGACTCAGGCCTGTGAAGCCCTTCCCTTATATTTCGGGCTCGTACCAGAGGATGCAGAATCGGATGTAGCAGATGCCCTGCGCCAGACACTAATCGAAAAGGGAAGCTTTTCTGCCGGAGAGGCCGGACTTCCATACATTATCCAGATGGCAAGGAAATATGGGATGAATGACCTGATCGCTTCGTTTATTACAAAAGAGGAGCATCCAAGCTATTATGCTTTTGTCAAAGCCGGAATGACTACTTTGGGTGAATACTGGGAGGAAAATCCCAGATCCCACTGTCATGACATGATGGGGCATATTATAGAATGGTACTATAACGGTATCGCAGGTATCGAACCCCTGGCTCCCGGATTCTCCTCCGTCCGGATATGTCCTTACCTTCCGGATGGAATGCACAGCTTCTCCTGCAGCTACGAGAGCGAATCAGGAACCATCTGCGTGGAAGTAAAGGAGGAAGCCGGGAACATAGAACTAAGTATAAAAGCAGCACCAGATATACAGTATGAAACAGGCACTTCCTTCCTTCAAAAAAGAGGAAAAGTAAAAATAACGAACAAATAACAGATTTCGGATTTCCGCCTCAGTGCCTGATCGTCCCGGTCACTGAAGCGAATCTGCACGAATTTTGCCAGGACTATTACCAGCAAACCTTCATGCTGATATTTTGCAACACCATAAATTAAAGTTCGATGTTGGCCCATGGTTTGCAAAGACGTTCTTTCCAAGCTTTAAGCAGTTTGCCAGATCAACCTGGAACGGCGGAGTGAAGAAAGTACCGTCCTTCATCTGTCCATCAAGCCTGCAGGCCTCGTGATAACCGGATTGGAAAGAAGTCCTGCATCGCCATGTCCAAGCGGATACCACGCCTCAAGCTTTGTATCCGTCTCTGCCATCAGTTTCCGAATCTCCTTCTGTTGGAACAGAGGGTTAACAACTTACTGGTCACAAAGATTTCCTCACGGGGAATATCGCTGTCACGGACAGCCTTTCCCACATCCTCTTCAGACAGAGTTTGTCAAGGGTGGTTGTCAGATTTTTTAATCATTCTTTTATTTTCAAATGCTTTCCTATAAAAAAGAGATTAAATACTTACTCTTTTATGACATAAAATATTCAGTCATTTAAAAACTATATTCCATATATGATAACTTCGCTTCCATCACTCCTATAATTCTATCTACTAAACCAGCTTCTCCATTACATGATGCCAATCAATTTCTCTGTTATTTTCTTCATACTCCAATTTATACTTTCTGTGTGGCAAGAAGTGCAAGAACATATTCTTTTGTAACATTAAACTTCTTAATAACTCTCTCTATAATATCTTCATCAGAGGTACCACAATCCCGATAAGCCTCTATAGCTCCAGTTACTTCTTTCTC